>PWOK01000160.1 GCA_003557445.1 Halanaerobiaceae bacterium | reverse complement strand
TTCTTTATAAATATTTAAATTCCTTTCTCTATTTCCCAAAAAAAATACACTTATCAACCTCTTTAACAAAAAATATTAAATTGAAAACTACTCAAAATAGAATAATAAAAGCAAACTTCTGGATATCTCATTTATTATTTATTATTCTTTTAAAAATTCTAAAAATAATCTCTCCAAATGTTTTTTTAAAAAAACCTAAAGGAATATTGTCATTATAAGGTTTATCAAGCATTTTTGTTTCCTGCCAATATTTATAGTCTGCTTTTTTATCTGTTTTATTTGAAGAAATAAGTGCTCGCCAAGTATTAAAATAAACAAGTCTTTTAAAACCAGGTTTGTATGATTTTCCTGAAAAAATTTCTTTATAAAAATTTTCTGCTTTCTTTTCTATAAATTTAACTTCTTTAAAATCAGTCTTATACTTTAAACTATGACAAAATATTGGTACTTTTTCTACATAATTAAAACCCCAATTTCTTAAAAGTTCAGCCATATAATTAGTAGTTTCCTTTGAACCTTTAGCTGTTGCAGTAGCAATAACCATTGCTTTTTTAACGAAAAACTGTGGTCTATGAAAAAAATACGAAATATGATCAATAAAGCATTTTACTAAAGCTGATAACTGACGGGAATAAACCGGACTTGTTAAGATTAAAGCATCTACCTCTTCAATTTTTTTAACTAAGGGTTTAATCACTTTATAATGCGGACACCTATGCTCTCCCACTAATAAACATTGATGACAGCTAACACAAAAAGAAAAATCCATCTTACCCAAAAAAACTTCCTCAATATCAATGTTTTCTTTACCTTTATCTTTAATATATTCCCTTACTATTTGTGTTACCTTATATGTGTTTCCTTTTCGAACACTACCATGAATAATTAAACACTTTTTATTTCTCATAATTTACCTCCTGCCAAATATGGAAAAATTTATCCCCAAATAACATTTATTCTTATGTTAACGTTTTCTGACGCAATTATATTGGCTGAACTAACATTCCTTTTTAAACAAAAACCAGCACTAAGAGCTTTCGGTATTAGAATGTTTAATACTTCTCGAAAAATAGTTTATAAAAACCATAACAAAAAAAGCCAAATTAATCATTTGTATTATTACTACTACCTGACCAGCCCCAGGTTGGGGATAATACTCTCCATACCCCACAGTTGTCATTGTTGCCAGACTATAATACAGTGCTGATAATGGTGTCAATGATGCATTTATAAGATCCCATTTTAAATACACTATGGCAAAACAAAACACCACTTGAATATAATTAAACATCAAAAATATCATAGAACGACTAAAGGATATTGGAAATTTATCTGCTTTTTTGAATATTATAATATTTAAAATATAGATTACTGTTTCTGAAATTAAATAGATTGTAAAACAGACAACTAGCAAATTTTCATACCAGCCCATTAGCAAGACCATTAATAACCAGAAAAATTTTAAACAAAGATAAATATCAAATGAAAGCTTTTGCCAGGAAGGAGTTAACTTTTTAATTATAAGATTTATTAACACTGTGGGATAAACATACTTTACCAGAACAAGGAAAAGTTTTATTATCCTTTCGATACCATAGGAGGGTCCCTTTAGATCATTCCACACCGCTTTTACTTCGTTCTTTAATTTATAATCAGCCAAATAATTAATTTCCCTTTCATCCGCAGACATCCCCGGACCCATTATTATTTTAGTAAAAATATTTATTATTTTGTTCATTTTTTTTCCTTTCTATTTTCAATTAATATTTTCAGAACCAGACCTGTTACATTACTTCGTTACTTTTTTCTTCTTTAGCGTGGGGATAATTCATAAAATGTTTCAAAGTATTCATAAACAATTGTAAAAAACAGGGCGATTACAAATATAATAGTACTCCATTGATTAACTCTTGCTGTACCTGCTCTGCCAATTAAAATTGTAACTGACTGGAAAACTCCCGCAATAATTGCCACTTTGAGCCCTCTTGATAGTATTTTGAATTTTATATCACCTTTTCTATCTCCATATATCACCAGGACTAAATTAAAAAGCATAAAAAGCAGGTATACCCCATTTGTTATTCTATAAAAAGAATAAAATGAGCTTACCCTGAAAATATCCAACAAAAAAATCAGGGCGGCATAAACCAGAACTCCCTTAATTATTATACTTTGTATTTTCGGAATTAATGGTGAAAAAAGCTGGCTTTTTTCTACCAGGTGTTTCATATAATAAACAAATAATGAGGAAATAATAAAAAAGAGAAAAGCAAAGTAATGCCATAAATATATTTTTTCTCTCAGAAAAAATTGTAAATCCTGGTTTGCAAAAAGAGACAAACTATAAAACAATAAAGAACCTCCCACAATTAATAATACTTTTCTATATTTCTTTTTTTCTTGATTAAGTTTTTGTTTCCTGAATAAAGCAAAACTTGCAAAGATCATAAGAACACCAAAAAGAAGCGCAATAACCAGAGAAAAAATGAAATTTTTATTTTGAATCAACAAATTATATTTATACCCTTCCATGGTATTAATAACAGCATTAGTAAAGGCATAATCAAACTTTGAAAAGCCTACCGGCCCATCACGCATATTAACTTTATAATAGACAAACTCTTCATTAAATTCTGCTGGCAAATCAACAATATTGTAACTTTCAACAAAAATTCTTTTTTTATTATTAAATGTTTCATAACTTTTGTATATTAAACTATTGTCCATAAAAATTTCAAAATCATTATTATAAGCAGGAAAAATAAGTTTAGCCTGTTCTCCCCAGATATTATCCGCTGGAAGTTTAGTTCTAAACCAGACCCAATCAAATTTATCTATTTTTTCAGAAATATCATTTGTAAAAGAAACCCAGTTTCCCGGCTGATTTATATCCAGATTATATTCCCATTGATTTAAATAGTACCCGTCCCGGGCAAAAACAGTTACACTCGGGCAAAGCAAAAACATTAATACAATTACTGCTAAAATAATGGTCTTTCTTAAATTCATTATAAAGCCCTCCTTTGAACTAACAATCCAGGCATAACTGCTTTTAATTATAATCTTTTTGTAATCACTAACTAATCACATTTCTAACCGGCCTAAAGTAATATTCACCGTATTTTTTATCAGCATAATAACCATCATAACCAAACTGAAAGTTTATTCCCCAGCCGAAAGTATCAATAAAAGTACTGGAAGATAAATAAAAACCAGTAGGTTTTAGCCCGGTGTCAGGAAAATATTTTTCATGGAACCAGTTTTTATTGTGATAGGATAAATCTAATAGTGTTGCTAACTCTTTTTGATCTGGTAATCGCCAATCATTATAGCCTCCTAATTCTAAGTTTTCACAATATGCCAGGGCTTTTTCAAAATTTAAAGGTGGAGATTCATTCTTTTTCCACATTAAACCAGTATTCAAGTCTGTAATTGTTCCATCATCATTATCGATAAATTTATATTTTTCTTTATTACCAAATGCATCATTAACTCCTGCTCTTACAGCCCGTAATGAGTATCTTAAATTTTCCAGATAAGCTATACCACACCCATAAGCAAAATATATTCCCCAGATTAACTTCGGGTCAGCTTCATACCTATCAGAAGACCAATAAAATTCAGGGATAGTATTGGGAAAATATTTTTGATTAATTGTTAAATCCTGCTCACCATAATCAACAATTGTTCTTAATTCCTCTTTATTGGGCATTCTCCAATCTTCAAAACCACCATATTGTCTTTTGTTTAATTCTTTAATAAACAATTTTGCTTCCTGCCAGGAGAACTTATTATTATAATAATTAAAGTCATTATGATTGGGTGATTTTACTTCCCAGATTAACCCGGTATTATTATCTTTAACCATTTTTAATCCCTGCTGCCAGGTAACATTTTTTTCAATTTCTGCTCCTTTATCTCTTAATTTTGTATATGACAGTGAATTTAGCCCATAACAACCATCCTGGCCATAGAAACGATCACCCTTTTCTAAACTTTTTAAAACATTCCCCCGGTCATCATAAACTTTTCGTTGGCCCGTGGCAGGTAACTTAAATACAACCTTTACTTTTTTGACAGTATCCTCTACATTTCTAACTGCTCTATATAAAAGGGTTGCATTTTTATTTGCATAATAACCATCATAACCATAACAAAAATTAGTTACCCAGGCATATGTGTTTTGAAAAGAAGTAGATGAAAAATAATGCAATAATGGAGGTTTTAAACCCTCAGCCGGAAAAAACTCTTTAAAATACCACCAATTATCCTTAAAACTTAAATCAAGAATGGTATTTAATTCTTTTATATTGGGTATTCTCCAGTCATTATAACCACCAGGGGCAATTTTTTTAACATCTTTTAGAGCATCGTACCAGTTCATTCGGTCATTTTCACCTTTTTGCCACATTAGTTTTAACACTCTATCAGTGATGGTACCATCACCATTATCGACAAATCTTTCTCTGTCAGGTTGACCAAATAACCTTTCTCTCCCCCCGGCAACTGCTCTAACTGACAGTTTGCTTTTTTTACTAATTGCTGTTGCTGCCCCCAATCCCATTGAAACCACATAAGCAAAGTTTGGTTGCATTTCATAGGTAAATGAAGTCCAGTAGAGACCATTATTAGTATAGGGAAAATACCAGCTATCCAGGGCAGGGTTTTCTCGATCATAGGAAATAATAGATTTTAGCTCATCACGGTTTGGTATTCTCCAGTCATTGCGACCGGCATAACTTTCTTGATTAAGCCTTTCAAGATACCTGTTTTTTGAATCCCGCCAGTTATATTTTTTTTGGCTATAATTCACATCCCCTGCTTCTGGTGATTTAACCTCCCAGATTAAACCTGTATTTTTATCTTTTACTGCTCTGAGCCCTTCCTGCCAAAAAAAACTATCACTTATTATATCACCCTTTTTATTTAGTTTAACAAAAGACATCGGGTTATTTGTAAAGCAGCCATCCTGCCCATAATAATCATCTTTTTTCACCGGTTTAGTTATTTTCCCTTCTCGGTCATAACAATCCACCTGACCGGTATCAGGAAACTTAAATGAATAATCGTTCAAATTATTACCTCCTTTACCTATTTTGGGGGCCACTCACCTTTTCTGCATTCTTCCCATTCTATATTATCAACTGGAACCATTGTTCCTCTGAAAAGGCTGTTATTATAACCCATTATATTTTCCCACTGTTTTTGAGTTACAGGATAAATTCCCAGGTAAAAATCTCTGGTTAAAGTTACTTTATGCTGAACTTCTTCTGCCTCTCTCCCATATTCATCTTCTGGAGAACCCATTATAAAAGTTCCGGCCGGAATTCTTCTTAAAATTAATTTAGAAGTTTTATAGACATCATTATTTTTTATATCCTTCGGAAGTTTAGT
>PWOK01000146.1 GCA_003557445.1 Halanaerobiaceae bacterium | reverse complement strand
TGCCAGGCTTTCTTTGTTTCTAATGGTAATTCGGGTTATAGCCACTTTATCTGTGGATGATAATGAGTTTTTTAATAATAAATATGGTTTTTCTCCTCCTTCACCTGGGCCTAAATAATATGTTTTAATGTAATAAATAGGATCAATTTCTTCAAGTTTTACAAAATCAACTATATCAATTGATTTTGTTGATTTCACTGGAATATTATCAAAATCTTCATCCTTTAAAATCACATACTGATTTTCTCCATATTCATATCCTTTTACTAAATCATTATACTCCACCTCTTCATCACAGCTAGGGCAGTATCTTTTCATTTTTACAGGTGTATTGCATTTTTTGTGTAAATTACGAAACTTAATATTCTCTTTTGAAGTTGCTGTTATTAATTTTATGGGGATATTAACCAGACCAAAATTAATTGCTCCTTTCCAGATGGTTCTCATTTAAATCACCTCTACATATATTATTAACATAAACATAGAAATAATTATAACCATTTTATGGTATGATTAAAAACACTTGTCATGTATTTTTAAATATGCTATAATTGAATTGAGTTATTATTCTGATTTTTTCGGAAAGGAGGAATATCATGATTCCTACCAGAAAAAAAGATGTTAAAAAATGTAAATATCTTAAACAAAAAGATACTGATAACTCTAATATTAAATATTGCACTTATTATGCCTTTAAAAAAGATACTCCCTGTAATGAAGAGATTAAAGACAAATGTCTCTCAGAACATCACCTGAGTTCTTAATTCTTTAAAAAAATACTTCTTTGAGAATAAAGTAAATTTCACCGATCTTTGTGAATGTTTTATTTTTCACAAAACCTATCATATTCCTTTTCCTTATTCCTTATTCCTTGTTCCTCATATATATAAATGATATAATATTATATATACTTAT
Source organism: Halanaerobiaceae bacterium (assembly GCA_003557445.1). The sequence continues at coordinate 4,496 of PWOK01000146.1, read as the reverse complement.
TTTTCAATTTGTTAAGGAGTTTTATCTCATGAAAGTTGAAAAAATATTATACAATTTAAATAATAATCAGCTGGATGATTTCTTTAATGATCTGGAAAACTCAATAAAAAAACCACAGAAAACAACACAACTTGACCACAATTCTCTTTTACTTCTCAATAATATTAAAGAAAATCTTAACAAAACCCTGTTAAAATATCTATTAAAAACCTGGTCTAAGCTAGAATTACCCTTTAATACTGATGAAATTAATAATCTGATTAATTTTATAAAAAATTATTCAGGGCCAGTTTCTGATAGGGCTTTAATTGAAAGTTTTGCTTTTTTAATTGATAATAATCTGCCTTTAGTTCCTCTCTTGATTGAAGGATTGGCTCTACATCTTGATCATGAACAAAATTTACAGGAATTATTGAAAAATATCATAGATAATAGCAAATCCAATCCAGAACTATCCTCACTTATATTTGATATCTCTCAGGACCCTGAACAGATTAATATTGATCTACAACAATACACAGATAAACTTAATCAGCTTATGCAATTTTTATTAAACAATCCTGATTCCTTTGAAAATTCAAAACAAATATTATCCTTCCTGCTGGGCCAGCAGATTTTAAACCTTGTTGACTCACAGGGGAATTTGCCCCTGTTTTTTTTAGAAATCCCTGTTCTTATAAATAATTTTAAAACTCCTTTTTTCCTTTTTTTGAAAATAGAAAAAGAGAATGATGGGCAAAGTAATAAACAAAATAAAAAAGAAAAACAAAAATCTTTTAAAATTAGCTTTATTGTAGAGTTAAAAAAATGTGGTCCTGTAAAAAGTTCTATTACCTTTTCTTCTAAAACCATAAGACCAGCTTTTTATACAATCAATACTAATACCCTTTCTCTAATTGAAAATACTTTTCCCCGTCTTCAAAAAAAATTAGAACAACATGGTTTTAAGGTAAATCCTCCAGTTTTGGAAAATTTAAAAAACAAAAAAGAATTTACAAAAATAATTGAGACAGAAATAAATCTATTTAAAGATAAAAAATCAGATACACTTGAAAATTATAAACCCCTGGATATTAAAATATAACAGGAGTGATGTCCATGAACAACCAAAAATCCCCTGAAAACAAGAAAGCAGCTGCCCTAAAATATGACATTAATAAAGATAATGCCCCTTTACTTATTGCCAAAGGAGAAGGCTGGCTGGCTCAAAAAATAATTGAAAAAGCAAAAGAAGATAATATTCCTTTAGAAAAAGACCAGGATATTATTGATGTCCTGGTCAATATGAATATCGGTCAGGAAATCCCTCCCGAATTATACAGGGCTATTGCTGAAATATTTAGTTTTATATATAATCTGGAAAAAGACCTATAATTGTTTTAAATCATAATTTCTTGAACCAAGACCAACATCTTCAGCATATTTAAGCTGATGACGGTAATCAAGACTGGATTCACTCCAGGTTTCTTTCAAAAAATCAGTTTCAGTATGTTCATTTAGCAAATCTACAGCTGCCTGGTCAACTGCTACAGGATCTGAAGAAACCAGGATACCAATATCATCTATTATTCTGCTCTGAGCCCGTCCCAGACAATCACAGTTTTTTGTTATATGTATCAGAAAATTAAAAAATAATGATTTTTCTTCTTTGTCTTTAATAGCTCCAAGGCAGTATTCAACCATCTTTTCCTGTAATACCCTGCTACTACCACTCCAGGAAATAGATATAGCCTCATATTTACAGGTTGCCAGACACTCTGCACAACCATAACATGTTTCCAGATCAATTTTTGCTTTTTCACCTACTATTTCAATTGCATCAACCGGACACCATTTCACACACTGACCACAGGCAATACAGTTTGCCTGTTCAACTTTTGGTTTAAAATCAGCATGTTGTTTTTGTTTTCCACTGCGGGAAGCACATCCCATTCCTATGTTTTTAATTGTAGAGCCAAGACAGGCCTGCATATGACCTGTTAAATGAGAAAAGCCAATCAAAACATCACTATACAATATATCACTGGCAATATTAACTTTATCAAAATGTCTCCCCTGAATACTGATTTCAGAATGATTTTTAGACATCAATCCATCAGAAATTATTACCGGTATCCCAACTTTTTCAGGATTAAATCCATGTTTATAGGCCTGATTAAGATGATCAATTGAATTGGCTCTCTGACCTCTATATAAAGTGTTGGTATCTGTAAAAAATGGTTTACTCCCTTCTTTTTTTAATTTTTTTATCAATTCACTTAAATACTGTGGTTTAATATGTCCTGTATTATTTCTTTCTCCAAAATGAATTTTTAAAGCAACAAAATCATCTTTATCAATCAGTGTTTGCTTTTGAATATTTATCTCATAAAGTTGTAATACCTTATTCCTGATTTTCTGTTCACCATCAGATTCTTTAACCGGAGAAAATAAAACCTTGCTCATCCTCTTTTACCTCCATTTCCTTAAGTTTTGTCATTTCCCTATCATAATTATTTTAAATTATTTAAATTTACAAATCAACCCCTGATATTTATTAATTGAAAAAAAAAGAGGGATAACCCCTCTTTTAAAATCAAAGCTCTATTTAATAATTGTTTCCTTTTATTTTTATACCTGGAACCAGATGAAATATGATAAAAATAAAACACCAAGTAAATAAACCAGCCAGTGTACTTTTTTACCCTGTCCTGTAAATAATTTAACTAAAGGATAAGCAATAAAACCAATAGCAATACCATCAGAAATTGAATAGGCAAGAGGCATTATAATCATTGTAATAAAAGCTGGAAAAACTTCTGTAAAGTCATCCCAGTCCAGTTTGGTAATATTGGTCATCATCATTGTACCCACAATTATTAAAGCAGGTGCAGTTGCAGCACCTGGAACAATACCAATTAAAGGACTAAAAAATAGTGATAAGAAGAAAAAGCATGAAACTACAACTCCAGTTAAACCTGTTCTTCCACCTTCAGCAACACCTGCTGCTGATTCTATGTAGGTGGTAACTGTACTTGTACCAAAAAAAGCTCCACCGGTAGTACCTATAGCATCAGCGAGTAAAGCTCTGCTTGCTTTAGGTAAATCTCCATTTTCATCAAGATATCCGGCCTGTTGGCTGACACCAACAAGAGTTCATGCAGTATCAAACAAATCAACAAACAGAAAAGATATAATAACAGCTATCATACTAAATTGAAAAACTTCTCTTATCTGCAGCTCACCCAATACCATGTTCCAGTCTCCCATTCTGGGCAGGGCCACTATACCATCAGGTGGTGATGTTACTCCATTGGTAAATCCAAAGAGAGTGGCAATAATAATTCCCCAGAGTAAAGCACCTTTTATTTTTAAACTATATAAGATAGCTGTGGCAATCAAACCAACAATAGCCACCAGGGCCTCCCCTGTGAAAAGTTCTCCCATTGTTACCAGGGTAGCATCATATCCAATTATAATACCGGCATTCTGAAAACCAATAAAAGCAATAAAAAGACCAATACCGGTACTTATCCCTGTCTTTAGTGCCATTGGAATAGCATTAACAATTGTTTCCCTGACCGGTGTTACACTTAATATCACAAAAATAATACCCTGTACAAATAATATACCCAGGGCAACCTGCCAGGCAACACCCATAGACCCTACAACAGTATAGGAGAAAAATGCATTTAACCCCATTCCTGAAGCCAGAGCAAAGGGATAGTTTGTCAGAAAAGCCATACATAGTGTACCCAAAATAATACCGGCAATAGTAGCAATAAAAACTCCATTCCAGGGCATGGCAGCCCCATAAGGATCACTTAAAATATTGGGGTTGACAAACATAATATAAGCCATGGTCATAAATGTAGTAACCCCGGCAATAAACTCAGTTTTTACATTGGTATTATTCTTACTAAGTTCAAAAGTTCTTTCAAGTAAACTATTATTACTTGTTTCAGCCATTTTTTTCTGCCTCCTTTTAATTTTTATTAATATTAATTCATATTTTTCCTTTTATTCTTTTATTATCCCCCCTCTTTTTTTTTATTTATACAAATTTTTTTATTTCTATTTTAAAGTTCAAGATAAATCTATTAAATCCTTCAAAAACTAAAAAAATAATACAATTTAAAATATACCTCTTAAGTAAGAAAAATAAGCAGCCAGAAAATTCCAGACCAGCCATATGGAAAACATTACTATAACAGATTTAAGTTTGCTAAAATTATAAAAAACTGTCAGGGCAAGGGCCAGTAAAATAACCTGCCAGAAACTAAATATATTTAATGTCCTTAAATAATATGCTAAAAACCCTTCAATCTCAGGAAACAAAGAGCCTGTATGCAAGTATGTATCAGTAGTCTGCTGTATGGATTGTATATACCTCTGGATAATAAGTCCCACCGCTTTTATAATCCCAATATAAACTACTGCAGAAAACATTTTACCAAAAGCTATTCTTTTTTCTTTAATTACAATAATTTTTAATATAAAAGCAATTATTAAGAAAT
>PWOK01000157.1 GCA_003557445.1 Halanaerobiaceae bacterium | reverse complement strand
TTACAGTTATCTTTTCCGGCTTACAGAGATCAGCCGCCATTTTCACTATTTCTTCAACATGCTTATTATTTAAAGCCTCAAGTTTCCTTTTACTCTCCTGACTCATATTCATTTTTAATATCCCTCCATTTAATTTAAATTTATATAAAAGTAAATTTATATAACTGATTAAATTATAAAAACTATTATTCCTATAATCTTGATTTTTTTAATAATATCTTATTTTAATTTATTTGTCAAATTTTTCAGTGACGATTTTTTTATATTATTACTTTCTTTTTTTGATATATTCATATATAATATCTATTAACATACATTATTAACAGTTTACTAATACACAGGGAGTTTGATTGAAATGTCATATTTACAGGCAATAATTCTAGGTATAATCCAGGGAATAACAGAATTTTTACCAATTTCCAGTACAGCCCACATGATTATCGCTGAAAAACTTTTTGGACTTGATTTTTATGAACTCTTTTTTGAAATGTATCTACATCTGGCATCTGCCCTGGCAGTAATAGTTTTCTTTTACAGGGATCTTATAAATATAATAAAAGGTTCTTTCCGTTATCTTTTCCATCAGGATAATAAAGAAAGAACTAATTTTTATTTTTCTATATATATTATCTCTGCTACCATTATAACAGGTTTTCTGGGTTTGACCCTCAAAAACCTGGTGGTAGATATTATGAAATCCCCTGTATTTATTGGTGGAGCATTGCTGGTGACAGGTGTTTTTTTGATCTTAATTGAAAGGTTTCACAATTATGGGAAAAGAGAAGAAAAAGATATGGTATTTTCAGATTCTATTATAGTTGGGCTGGGGCAAACCCTGGCCGTACTGCCAGGGATTTCACGTTCCGGTTCTACCCTTCTTACCGGCCTCTGGGCTGGCCTTTCAAGAGAAACAGCTGTTAGATATTCTTTTTTACTACTGATTCCTGTTATTCTGGGTTCTACAACCCTGGCCTTTGAAGAAATAAAGTCAGGTGGTTTTTTATATGAACTGGGAGCTGGCCCCTTAATAATTTCTTTTTTAACCTCTTTTATTTTTTCAATTATTGGGATCATCTGGCTTATAGATATCCTCAGGAAAAAACGGCTTATTTATCTGGCAATCTATTGTTTCATAATTGGAATTTTACTTTTTATATTTTAAAATTATCCACTGCCTGAGCCAGTTCATCTCCCATCTCAGCTAGCTGTCTTGCTCCAGAAGCAATTTCTTGAGTGGAGGCAATTTGTTCTTCACTGGAAGCAGCCACCTCTTCAGAATTTTTAGCAAACTCTTTACTGACAGAAGATATTTCATTAATCATATTTTTTACATTAAGACTGTATTCATTAATAACTTCTGCTTTCTGACTAACTGCATTAATAATATTCTTCAGATTCAGGCTTAACTCTCTTATTTCTCCAAAGGATTTTTCTGTAATATCTATGGACTGAACACTACTGTCAACAGCCTTTATGCTGTCATCCATTCTTGATACTGCCTCCTGAACACCCTTCTGGATTTGATTTATTAGTTTACCTATTTCATCTGTGGCTTCAGAGGATTCTTCAGCAAGTTGCCTTATTTCATCAGCAACAACACTAAAACCCCTGCCAGCCTCACCGGCTCTTGCTGCCTCTATAGCTGCATTTAAAGCCAGTAAATTGGTCTGACTTGAGATCCCATTTATTAATTTAATTATTTCTCCTATTTCTCCTGATAGATTACCTAGATTATTTACAGTATTATTAACTTCATTCATTATTTCTTTAACATCATTTACTTTACTGGATGAAGAGCTTACAGCCTCATTTCCTTTTTTAATTGATTGATCTACATTTACAGCTGATTCTTCCATTTCTTCAGTATCTACAGTTATTTTATTTATATGTCCCATTAGATCTGATACATCATTGGTAGTTTGTTCTACCTGGGCTGATTGTTCTTCAGCTCCTGAAGCAATTTCCTGTATTGAACTGGCAACTTTTTCAGCTGTTACTCCAATCTGTTCACCGGAAGCAGACAATTCTTGAGATGAAGCAGCCAGTTCTCCTGATATAGCTTTTATACCAGAAACTATATCCCGTAATGATTCTATAAAAATATTAAAATAGGTACCCATCTGCCCTATTTCATCTCTGGTTACTATCTTAATTTTTTGGGTTAGATCACCTTTACCCCTGGAAATATCCTTTAACATATCCTTCATCATATATATGGGATCAGACTGCTGTTTAACAAGTAAAAATACATTCAGGATAATAATTGCCAAACTGAGAATACCCAGTATTATATTTCGATTGATGAAATATTGGAAAATATCATTATTAACCCTATTAATATTTAAAACAAGGGAAATATTGAAGGTTACAATCAAAACCATTGAACCAACAACTGTAAAAACCGTACCTATAATATTTTTGGCTCTAATAGATAAGAACTGCTCTTTTTCAGATAAGGGAATAGAGCCTGTCCATTTTTCAAGTAAAATAGTGGAAACCACCCAGAAAGGTACTGTAAACAAAAATATTAAGGGGACAACAAAAAACATACTCAGAATATATTCTGTACGGGAAATAAAATCCACACCCAGCATTGCTAAATTGGAACCTGTAATACAAAAAATAAGTATAAATATATTATATAACCTTGGTATAAAACCAATATCCTTTTGTGTTTTTTCTAAATTCTCACCCTGAGGATTATTAAGGTATTTCTCAATTCCTGTAAGCTTTTTATTAAAAAAGAAAAACATTAATAAAATAAAAACCAGAGCAAAAACCCCCTGTAAAGGATAGGAAACAAGTTCAATTAATTGTTGATATGTAACCAAATTTGAAAACCACATGATTAAATTCCAGACTGTTGGTGGAACAAAAAAACCGATTATCATTGTTAATAATATTTTGTTTTTTTGGGACATAAAAACACCTCATTTATTTTTATAATTTCTACTCTAATTAATAATTCTTCGTTTTTTGGCAAAAACCTTCATTTTTTTATAGTATAAATAATTAACAAAAAAACCACCCCATTACGGATGGTTGTTTACTCTCATATTAGTTTAAAAAATGGGGTGGGTGATGGGACTTGAACCCACGGCTTCAAGATCCACAATCTTGCGCTCTAACCACCTGAGCTACACCCACCATAACTTTCAAGCATAAAGTATTATAGCACTATAAAACATTTCTGTCAAGCAATTTTTATTTAAACAACAGATCTCGGGATAAAGTAATGGTTTTGATTTCCTCTTCTTCATTAAATGATATATTTAAAATAACTTTATTATCATTATAAACATCAGTATATAAAACCTGCTCAGCAAATTCTTCTTCAGAATCATAATAAATACGTCCTCCGGTAATTATATTGCCCACATATTTATCCTCATATAAAAAATTATCAGACTCCATTTCTTCTTCCTGGTAAAATTTACTAATTACATTATCCAGGGAATCACCTATTTTAATTCCCCTCGGGCCTTCAATTTTCTGATCATTAATATCAAGCATACTAAATTTTAATTGGTTTTCTTCTAAATAACCTGTAAAATATACATCTACTCCGGGAAATTGATAAATAATCTTATCAGGACCGGTCTTCATTATTATCTCTTCATATGTAAAATAATTTTCAATTTCTATTATATCTTCTGCTTCTCCAAATATTTCAATAAAACTCTGAGGAGTAGATTCCAGCAGGAAAATATCCTCCAGATAAAAATCATCTTCAGCAGTAAACATGGCTATCTCTTCTTCTCTTTCTTCTATACAACCCACGAGCATAACTGTTATTAATATTAAAATACATACCAATATATTCCGGTAACTCTTCATTCTTAACAACCCCCAGTTAAATATATTAATTTAAGTATCTATAATATTAATTTCTCCATTCATATTTTTTTCCCTTTTTTAAATTAATTTTTACTGCTTTTGTCCTGATTTTTAATCTGCATACTGAACAGTGATAGTTGCACTTCCCGAATATTTTTTCGGTTCAATATTTTCAATTTCTGTTTCATCTATAAAGGCTGATATCTGAATTATATCCTTTTCTCCCTTAATAATATTTTCTGAATCCTCATTTAGATATTCTAGAAAAACATTAATATGATCATTATTGACAGCATTTGTCAGCTGTACTAAACCATTGTTTTCAAAGTTTACAGTATATTGAAGTCCTGTTTCTCCAGATATAATTGCCTCAGTTGTGGCAGTCTGTGAACCAGAACCCTGTTCTACTTTGCCAAAATCTATATTTTCTTCCACAGCAATACTAATGGGTTTGATAATCTGAATATTTATCATGAAATTATCAGACCCTGAATTGGCCGCAGAAACCCCTGTTATAAAATTCATTAATATTATAATTACTGAAAATAAAATTAATCTTTTCAAAATAAAAACCCCCTCTTGCCTTCATTCAGCTTTTCCAGACCGAATAATTGAGGGGTGACCGATTAAATTTATTTATATGATTTTAAATTTAAATAATAAATAAATGTGAGATCGGTTTCACCATTGACTCCATATAACCCAGGTGACCAGTTACAGGTTATACTTCAAAGTCTCCTCTTTGAAAAAATAGTACTATTTTACTATTGTAAATTAATTATAACATGCAGACAAACATCAGTCAACTCTTTTCAACAAAAAAACTTAATTTTTTAAAGTATAAAGTTTTTGCCACTAAACCATTGTGGCTTTTCTCCAAAGGGTATATTAATATTGTATATTTTCGGTTTTATTGAGATTTTTTCGGGTAATTCAAGAGTTAGAATATATTTTCCCGGTTTAATATTTTCTATTATATAAAAGCCATCAAACTCAGGTTTTACAGTTTTTGCTGTTTCACCGTTTTCATCCTTTAATAATACTTTAACCTGATTTAGATTAATATCCACTGTCTGCTGCTGAATAAAACCATGAATACCTGAAACGGGAACCACTGAAAAGTTCTTAGTTAAACCAACAGCAGGTTTTGGTTCAATCCATACATCCCCTTCCAGTGGAACATAGAGGGCATCAAGATCTGAGGTGTTAATTGATATTTTAACAGGTTTATATGGTTTTAAATCCGGTATGATAAAGTTTCCTCCTTCATCAGTAAAAATATTTCTGGAGGAACCATTAACAAGTAATTCTATATTAGAAAATCCTTTTTTCCCCTTACCTTCTCCTGTTTCATCAAGAAACACTTCACCTTCAACCCATCCCCTTTCAGTGTTAGTATTATTAACTTTTTGTAAAGGGGCAGCTGCTTTTCTTATCTCTGAAAATAAAATCCCTAATTTCAGAGAATTATTACTTACAGAGGCTGTAATATCGAAACTGTCAAATAATTGATAGGAAACCCGACCCCTAAAAAAAACATTACCGGAATTATAACTAAAACCAGCCCTGTAATT
>PWOK01000284.1 GCA_003557445.1 Halanaerobiaceae bacterium | reverse complement strand
TGGCTACATAGGAATTTTTAAATACTTTTCTGGCCTCTTCTTTTATTATATCAGGATTTTTATATCTCTGGGAATAATGAGTCAGAAGGAGTTTTTTTACTCTGGCTCTGGAGGCAAGTTCTGCTGCTTCTTTTACTGTAGAATGATTATTACTTTTTTCATCTATAAAAGTTGCCTCATGAATTAATAAATCTGCATTTTTTGCAATATCTTCAATCAAGGGTGATGGCCGGGAATCTCCAGAATAAACAATTTTTCTGCCGGTTTTTAAATCTGCTATCTGTTCTATTTTAACTTTCTTATCATTGAAGGTTATTTCCCCTTTGTTTTTTATATCCTGTAGTAGGGGACTTGGGGAAAGATTATAAATTCTGGCTTTTTTCAGATCAATATTCCATCTATTTTTTTCTTTAAAACAATAACAAACAGCTGGAATTGAATGACTGGAAGGTACCGAACTTATAATGTATTTTTTATCATTAATAATAATATGTTCTTTTTTTTCCTGAAAGTTAATATTTATAGCTTCAATATCAAAACCTTTATCATTCCAGAAAATCTGTGATAATTTCCAGATATATTTTTCAGCTTCAGGAGCATAAATCTGAAGTTTTTTTGTTCGATCTTCAAGTTTCATTGTTTCCAGTAAACCCGGTAGACCGGCAAAATGATCTGTATGCCAGTGACTGATGAATATTTGATCTATTTTTAAAGGGGAAACACCTGTTTTGCGTAGCTGACGCTGGGTTCCTTCTCCACAATCCCATAGAAAAACATCACCATTATATTTTATAATATAGGAAGAATGGTTTCTTTCTGTAGTTGGAATACTGCTACCTGAACCCAGAACAATAAATTTTAATGGTTCCATACAATCACCTGTTTTCTTTTATTTAAAGTATAACATTTGATTTTATTATATGCAAAAGGATAATAAATAAAAAAATAGAAAAAAATGAATAAAACACTTGACTAATTACCTTTTTTTACATATAATATATTTATGACTAATAAAATAGTTAAAATAATTAGTTAGACTTAATTTCACGGATTATCTATTTAGAGGATATTTCTTTTTTAACTGTACATTAAGTTTTCAGTTATCATTTAACCCTCTTTCTTTATGAAAGAGACCCCTTGTATAAATTATATGTTCACACCAGTTTTATAACTGGTGTCTTTTTTTTTATCCATAAAATTAACTAAAATTGAATATAGAAAAAAATTCTTGATTATATTAAAAGAATATATTATAATAAAATAAACTTTAGTAAAACTATCAACTTAATAAACAAAAAACATATAATAAATACAAACTTGAAAATAATTTGGAAAGTTAATTTTAAGGAAGGGGTGTAAAAAATGAAAATATTTAAGTTGAAGATACTTATTGTGTTAGTAATATCAATATTTGTACTGGTTGCATGTGATATTAATGATCTTGACCAGGAAGAAACCTTTAATGTTAGTTTTGTAGTTGTTGAAGCTGATCAGGAAAATGAAAATTCTGAACCCATAGAAGGTGCAGAAGTAACCTTTAATGGTCAAACTGAGGTTTCGGATGAAAATGGTATGGTTGATTTTGGTCAATATGAAGAAGGTATTTACTCTTTAGAGGTAGAAGCTGATGGTTTTTATGATATAGAACAGTTTGATTTTGAAGTAGCAGAGGGTACTCTTCCCCATGTTATAGAAATGGAAGTAGTAGAGGAAGAGGATACAGTAAATCCCACTATAGAAACTATAACAGCAGTAGATGATATTGAGGTGGCCCTTGGTACTGAAGAAACAGATGTACCTGGTTTTTTATCTCCTGTTACCACCATAATTGATAGTGATGGAATTGAACATACAGTTGATTTAACATGGACCATAGAAGATTATAATGGAGAGGTATCTGGTGAGTATTTAGCGACTGGTTCTTTTACTCTACCACAGGGAGTAAAACAATCAGAACCAGAAATGAACTTAGAGGTAATTACTATTGTGACAGTTCTTGGACAGTTAAGCTCTGTTTTGCATATTGAAAATTTTGAAGAACAATTTCCAGATCAGGAAACAGGATATGATTATGAAACTGTTTCTATTACTATTACTGAAACAGAGGGTGTTATCACAGATAATTTGACAGTAAACATGATTATTACTGGTGAATCAGAAGGTGATATTTTCCAGGAAACCAAAAATCCTGATCCACTGCAAGATAATACTGTTACCCTGGAATTTAATGTAGGTGAAATCAGTATTCCTGATAATTATACAATAAGTGTAACAGTCAATGCTGATAATGCAAAGCAAAATATGGTCAGTGAAACTTTCATTGTAAGCCAGACTGTCTATCCTGAATATTTTGTCTTTAACAGTGAAACAGGGACAATTGTTGATTACAAATTGGATGAAGCAACTGCTGATTTAGGTGAAGAAAAGGCCCTGAATATAATTATTCCTTCTGAAATAAATGGAATAGAGGTAAAAACTATTGGATATGAGGCATTTAGAGGTTATTCATTACAATCGGTTGATATACCTGATACAGTAAAAACAATTGCTACCGGTGCTTTCCGCAGTAATGATTTAATATCAATAGATATTCCTGAAAATGTAGAAGTTATTGGTGATAGATCCTTCCAGTTTAATGACCTAACATCAGTAAAGATACCGGATAATGTGGAAGTGATTGGTGAGTGGTCTTTTATCAGTAATGACCTTATTACAGTAGAACTGGGAGTCAGTGTAAAAAATATTGGTACAAAGGCTTTTGAAAATAATAGTATTACATCTGTAAATTTACCGGATGGTTTAGAAAGAATTGGTGACTGGGCATTTCGTAATAATAATCTAACATCAATAATAATACCGGATAGTGTAATAAAGATTGGTAGTCATGCCTTTAGAGATAATTCTCTGGAATCAGTGGTCATATCAAATAATATACATGAAATTGATGACTGGGTTTTTGCCCATAATAATATAATAGAAGTAGTAATCCCGGATAATGTAACAAAAATTGGTGGTAATTCATTTAGAAATAATAATATCACTTCCCTTGATCTGGGAGAAAACATAGAAATAATAGGTAATGTTTCTTTCAGCAGCAATAACCTGGAATCAATTGAAATCCCAGACAGTGTAACAATTATTGATAGAGGAGCATTTCAATATAATGACCTTATAACAGTAGAAATTCCAGATAGTGTACAGGAAATCGGGACCAATGTTTTCAGAGATAATTCCTTAACTTCAATCGTAATACCTGATAGCCTAACAGCAATAAGTAATGGTGCATTCAGGGATAATCAGCTAACAGAAATAGTAATACCCGATAGTATAACTACCATAGGTGTTAATGCCTTTTTACGAAACAAATTAACATCTGTAGAATTAAGTGCTAATACATCAGTAATAGGTAATAGTGCTTTTAATGATAATCAATTAACAGAAATAGAGATACCTGAAAGTGTAGAAATAATAGGAAGTAGATCTTTTCAAAATAATTATTTAACTACAGTAATAATACCAGATAATGTTGTGGAAATTGGCAATTATGCCTTTTTAAACAACAATCTAACATCAATAGAATTAGGAAACAGTCTGGAAGTAATTGAAAATAGTGCTTTTATGAATAATCAATTAACAGAAATTGAATTTCCAGAAAGTATTATCTATCTTGCAGGTTTTCCTGATAATGATATAATATCATTGGAAATACCTGAAGGAGTCAAAGAAATTGGTTTTAATGCTTTCAGTGATAATAAGCTGACCCTGGTTGAATTACCGGATAGTGTTGAAGAAATAGGTAGAAATGCTTTTCTTAATAATGAACTAACTTCAATAGAAATACTGGATAGTGTTGAATCTATTGGTAATAGTGCTTTCAGGGATAATTATTTAACAGCAATAATTATAGGTGAAAGTGTTGATATAAATGTATCAGGCTGGAGCAGGTCTTTTGATGATGATTTTGGTGAAATATATGAAGAAAACAATAAAGTAGCAGGAACATATATAAAAGAAAATGGAGAATGGAAAATATCAGAATAAAACTGAAGATGTAGCTTAAATGAAAAAGGCCGGATTTTCCGGTCTTTTTATGAAAGAGTTGAAAAAATAGAAAATATTTCACTTTAACAGGTTCATCTGTTATAATTAAAATGAATAGATTTCTATTCTTCTCTAAATTAGCTATAAAAAGGGGATGAAAAAAGTGTTTAAACATAAAAATAATTTAATTCCCAAAATGGCAGAAGAATATATTGATAATTTTAATTATTATAAGTTTCGGCAAAATAATTTTCGGATATTACTCATTTCAGTGTTTTTAACAATAGAACAATTGTTTTATGGTCTTTTTATCAGTCCGGAAGAACGTTTGCTGCCTAATATTTTTATTATAACTGCTTTTACTATGTTTATTTATGTATTAATCAGTCTTTATTTTCATTTAAAAAAACCTGATAAAATTATCTTGTTACATAAAATATATGAAATTAGTATAGCTTTTGTCGGTATTACAATAGTATTAATCAGGGTCGCTCTTATGCCGGTTGACTTGTTTCGTATTCCTGCAGTCTTTATAGCTGTTATTTATGGAATAGCTGTTATCTTTTATTATAGTTATAAACAGAGTTTTTTAATATATTTTTATGGAGCAGCAGGTTTGATTTTGTTTTTACCAATATTTAAACCTGAATTACAATTAAGTAATTATATAGCAGATACAATTCCAATTATATTTTTTGCCTGGATAACTTCGATGGTTATTTATCAGAAATTTACTAAAGAATTTATTAATTCAAATAAAATAAAAAATAAAAATAAAAATTTAAAAGAAAAAAACGAACAGATAAAAATCATTAATGATAAATTGAAAAATTTATCATATATAGATCAATTAACAAAAGCCTATAACAGACGAAAAATAAACCAGGTTTTAAGTAGAGTTTTTATTGAGGCTAAAAGATATAAAAAGAGTTTTTCTGTTATTATTCTGGATCTGGATCATTTCAAAAAAATAAATGATAAATATGGACATCAAACAGGGGATAAAGTATTAAAGGGTTTTAGTGATTTATTAAAAGAAAACATTAGAGAGGTTGATATTTTTGGCCGCTGGGGAGGAGAAGAATTTTTAATTATTTGTCCAGAAACAGGTCTAGATTCTGCTATTGATTTAGCACAGAGACTGAGGGCTACAATCGAAAAAAATATTTTTATTGACGGGGAAACACTAACAGCAAGTTTTGGGGTGGCCGCCTATTTTGAAGGAGATAACATAAAAAATATAATTAAAAGGGCAGATGACAGTCTCTATTCTGCCAAAGAAAAAGGACGTAATAGAGTAGAATCCCAGGTTAATTAAAAGATATCTTCAAAAATCAGGAGGAAATTATATGTTCAAAAGGGAATTTAAAATTGATAATGATGATAATGGCTATGGTTCA
>PWOK01000045.1 GCA_003557445.1 Halanaerobiaceae bacterium | reverse complement strand
TTTTGAAATTATTGTCTTTAAAAAGATCAACCAATTCTATAGCATCATAATTTTTTTTAATACCCTTTTGTAAGTCTGGAAATTTATTTAAATAAAACATATCAAATCTTTTCATTATTTTATTTCTGTCATCTATATCTATTAATTCAAAAAAAATATCAATAAATACCTGTTTATTGGTTTTTTCTTCTTTATTATTAATCATTTCCTCAGTGGCTTTATATAATGCATTAATAAATTCCTCAGGTTCAGCCAGATCAGAAAATTCCCCGGTTAATAATTTAAAATACTTTTTTAAAAATTGATCTATATCTATTGGTAGTAATGTACCATCCAGATCAAATAAAACGGTATCCTTATTAATCATTTTATATTGCTAACACTCCCTGTTATATAGTATTTGTATAAAGGTTCAGGATATTGATGAAAATCAAAAACAACTTCTAAGCAGACAGGATATTAAACTACATTTAAATAAAATGGAATATAAAGAAGAATATTATTAAAAATAATACAATATAGAAAATCCCAGAGTTTGCTTGATATTTATTCTCTCTCTTTTATTCTGATTTAAAGCTTCTTCCTCTGTATTATGGCTCTTATTATTATCATAATCTCTGATAAATGAAACTTCCATTCCATTATAAATTGTCCAGTGTATATTTTCCAGACGAAATACTTCTGATTCCACAGCAAAAGAAAATGATAAGGACATTTTTTGTAAATCCATTTTACGATTTCTATAGGTTCCATCATACCATTCATAAACATAATCTTCATTAAAATCAATTATCTGTCTCCAGGAAAATCCGGGTACAAAAGATAAACTTATATTGCTTTTTTCATCAACAAACCTATTATAGGCTACACCTATATTATATGCCAGATGATCATTGGATTCACCAAAGATCTTTCCTGTTATATCTATAGCTCTATCAGAATCTAAAAAATGTCTATATGTTATACCTCCATCAGCCATTGTTGAAATTCCTATTGCCCTTCTATTATTTTGCTCCAGATTGGAAGCCATTATTTCAGTATTTAATAAACCAATAGTTAAAAATACAGTTAGTAAAACTATAATAAAAGTTTTATTCATTTAATACCCTCCTTAAGTTGTTAAAAATTATAATAAACTGTAAAATTCACATCAGGTAAAATTGCAAAATGATTATCCCTGAATTCTATTCCTCCCATAAAACCTCCTGCAATAATAAAACTTAGAGGATCATATCTTCTCATATCAAATTCTACTCCTATGTTTAACTGACCGATAATGGCACTTTCATTAATAAAATTATTGAAATAATGTATTCCTGGATTAAAAATTAACCTTGATCTGCTAAATTCAGCAATTGTTTTCTGATATTTAAAACCAGTATTTAAAGAAACAATATTTGAATAAAAAGGATCAACAAAACCAAAATTAATCTGTAAGGCATTATCAGGATCAAATCTGTATCTATATGAAAAACCACCATTAAGCATTAAGTAATTCCAGTGTCTGCCAATACTGTGTTGATCATGGTCATAATCATAATCAGCACTGACATGGCTCGGAAAACTTATTAATAAAAACAAGATTATAATTAATAAATAGATAAACCTTTTATTCTTTTTCATTTCTAATTTCTCCCTTCTTTAAATATAATTAATCTTCCACATAAAATAGAGTATATCTACGTGTCCACTCCTGAACATCACCGGGAGCTACATCAATTTTTATAAATGTTTCAGGACTGACGACATGAGCTTTTCCCCAGATAGCCATTTTAACAGCAGGAAAATCATTTGTTTCTTTGATACCTAAACCAGATGATTGATTAATTATTTTCCACCAGTGATTTTCGGTATTTTCAAAGCCCTCTATGTCAGCATAAAATTGGTTGTTAGCATCAGCTGTCCTTTTCCAGGTTAATTGATTATCATTAACTTTAAATATTTCTTCTAAATTATTGTTTTTTATATTATAGGGAAATTTAACTGTATAATCAGAACCAATATTTGTATCATTGATGTTAATAAAGTTATGAGCATATTCGGTTGTTTCTATTTTTTTATCTCCTGTATTTTCCAGCTTATATTTTATAATTAAGTTATTCTCCATTATTGAAA
The DNA here is from genome assembly GCA_003557445.1 of Halanaerobiaceae bacterium. The sequence goes on along the minus strand of PWOK01000045.1, from coordinate 3,335 downwards.
TATCTTTTGTTAATTGAAAAGCATATCCCCTGTTTTCCATGGGGTTTACAACAAACTGTAATCCCTCTGATTTAATATTTGTTTCCATTTCAAAAGGTGTAATCTCATAATCTATCCAGAACTCATAATTATTATTCTCTTTAGTTAATAATCCTACTCCTATTTTGGGGAATTTCTCTCCTGTTGCAGCATCTTCAAAACCTACTGGATCAGTTATTCCAAATTCATTGGATAACCCCCTGCCTCCTGTTCCTGCTGCAGGATTATGTGGTGGTGATTCCACTGTTAGAAAATCATGTTGTTCATCAAGAGTTATACCGGTAATAAATCCTGTCCAGTCAAAACGTGAACCATTATATATAGTTCCCGGTTTAGCTATTTCAACTATTAATCTATTATTAATTAAATAAATATAATCACTATCAGGATTATCAATTATTTCCATAATTTCATCTCCTAAGTCTTCTTCTCCATACATCCTTTGTGAACAACCACCCGATACTATAACTAAAGCAAAAATAATTAATATTATATATTTCAATGTTTTTATACCACCTTTATTGGATTATTTCTGGTTGATCATATTTCTGTCTAAATGTATTCACTGTCACTTTTTCCATAACCTGAGTTTCTACTGGTCTATCCTGAAAACCGGTTTCAACAGCTGCTATTTTATCAACTATCTCCATTCCTGATATTACTTTTCCAAAAGCTGCATATTCTCCATCAAGCCGTGTATTATCCTCATGCATAATAAAAAACTGGGAACCAGCAGAATCAGGATGCATCGATCTTGCCATGGAAATAACTCCCCTGGTATGTTTTAATTCATTATCAAATCCATTAGAAGCAAATTCACCCTTTATAGCATAACCAGGTCCACCTGTTCCTGTTCCCCGGGGATCACCACCCTGAATCATAAATCCTTCAATTATTCTATGAAAGGTTAAACCATCATAAAATTCTTCTTTAATTAAGTGTATAAAATTATTAACTGTATTGGGTGCTTTATCAGGTTTTAATTCAATAATAATTTCACCGGTATAATTTTCCATAACTATAGTAACCTCAGGATTTCTATGTTCCATTAATCTTCCTCCTATTAAATAAATTCCCGTAATTAATATTACTATTATTAAACCAATTTTAATATATTTCATTTTTTTACTCCTTTTCCCTTATTTTAATAATAAATAGTAACAAATATCATTCTTCTGCTGAAGTCATTTTTTTGACTTCTCCATTTTCTTTATCTATATGTAAAATTTTAAATAATAGGTTTATATATATTATTAAACATAAAAATAATAATTCCTTTATTTTTAATTCTAATAGATAAAAATAACAAAAAATATCAAATAGTAGTTTATAAAATAACATTAATATGATATATTAATTATAGTTCAGCAAAAGAGGTGATAATTATTTTTGATTTAAATCTAAATTTAAAAGACAAAATTAAAGAACCTGTAATTATCAAAAATATTAGTATTATTAAAAAAGATGATCAATTATATCTTAAAAGTATTTCTAAAAATGGAGTAACAGGTTTTACTAAAGCCAACAGTAGATTACAACATCTTATGGGAATACTAAAAAATCTGGTTATACCTTTTTTTCTGGATAAAGATGCCAGAGAAATTGAAAGAATAATTAATGATATTTACCGTTATCAAAGAAATTATAAATATGCAGGTATGCCTTTCTGGAACTGTGTTGGTCATGTAGAATTAAGTCTGTGGGATTTGCTTGGTAAAACCGTTAATAAACCGGTTAATAAACTCCTTGGAAATATTATCAGAACTGAAATACCGGTATATCTAACCCGTTTTAATAGATATATTTCACCTGAACAAGAAGTCGAAAAAATACCCCCTTTAATTAATAAATATGGTTTTAAAGCCATAAAATTAAAAATAGGGGGTCGTATGAGTCAAAATAAAGATGTAAGTCCTGGATATACTGAAAAATTAATTAATCTGGTATATAAAAATATTGATAGTAATATTGAAATTAATGTTGATGCCAATGGTTCATATGAGCCGGATAAAGCCATTGAAGTTGGTAAAATGTTGCAAAAATATAATATTAATTTCTTTGAAGAACCCTGTCCCTGGGAAAATTTCCCTGGCACAAAACAGGTAGCTGATAATCTTGATATGAAAGTTGCAGGAGGAGAACAGGATTCCAATCTTTATAAATTTAAGTGGATGATAGAAAACAGATGTGTTAATATCATACAACCGGATATATTATATAATGGAGGTTTAATTCGCTGTTTACAGGTGGCAAAAATTGCTGAAAGAGCAAATATGAAAATTGCACCTCATAATCCAAATTCGGGCTATGAAGCATATCCTCTTTTACATTTTGCTTCTGTTACTCCCAATATATATGATTTTATGGAATATAGAATTGCTTCTGAAGTAAAAGATGGTAAAGTTAAAGTACCAACAGAACCCGGTCTTGGAAATATTAATCTATAGAGAGGAGTAATTTTTTTGTTTACTAAAAAAAATGTTTTAATATATTTTATAATTATATTAATTATTTCAACTTTATATTTTGCTATAACATTTTTTGTAATACAGATTGATAATATTGTTCGTGAAAATATTGTTGAAAAAGACAATATTTATTTAGAAGAAGCAGTTTCATATGTTTCTGTGTTTGGAGATTTTCCAACAGTATTAAAAATTGCCACTTTAATACCTGATGAAAAAGTTAGCCAGAAAACACAAAAAGCTCTTTTTGTCAGCACTTTTTCTTCAGGTACTTTAAAAATGGTTATAGGTAAAAGAAGACCACCGGATCCTATTGAATTCAAGCGTATTATATTGAGCAGGGATTACCGATCAATGCCTTCAGGACATACTACTTTTGCCTTTACCCTGGCAACCATGATTTCACATTATTATCCTGAATATACCTATGAAGCTTATGCCCTGGCCTTAATGGTCGGTATCCACCGTATTTATGAAGATGAACACTGGTTTTCTGATTTAGTAATGGGAGCTATTATTGGTTATATAAGTGCTAAATTTGTAGCCTATTGCTGGTAATTATTTTTTTGATAGTATTCTTTTATTGCTTCAATTAAACCATCTTCATCATATTTTTGGGCAATTATTTTTACATTAAAACCATGTTTTTCAGCAGTTTTTGCAGTTACAGGCCCTATACAGGCAGAAGGTATCTTTTTGATCTTTGAACTTATTTTGCCTATCATATGTTCAAAATATTCTACTGTAGAAGAACTGGTAAAAGTTAATAGATCCAGATTTCTTTCTTTAAGATGAGAAGATAAATCACCTTTATTATTGGGAATTAAAGTT
>PWOK01000314.1 GCA_003557445.1 Halanaerobiaceae bacterium | reverse complement strand
GTCTATTGTCCATGGAACTGGGAGCGGGAAGAAAAACAAAAGAGGATAAGATAGATATGGCTGCTGGGATAGTCCTTAATAAAAAAACAGAAGATAGGGTTACCAAAAATGAATCACTGGCAGTATTATATTCTAACACAAAAATTACTCAAGAACATATTGAGAAAGCCTTAAATTTTTTTTCCATAAAACCCGATAAACCGGACAAAACTAAACTAATATATAAGATAATCAATTAAAAATTCATATTCCCTTTTTTAAAGAATAAATATTTCATAGATTAAAAACTATGTAAAGGGGAATAAGAATGAATCTTTATAAAAAAATATCCTTTATCATTTTAGTTATTGTATTGATCTTTTTTTCTAAGACATTAACAATTAATGCTGATCAACCTGAATTTGATTTAAATGCCAGATCAGCTTTATTGATGGAAGCAGAAACCGGTAATATACTTTTTGAAAAAAATCCTCATCAGCAATTACCTCCAGCCAGTATGACAAAAATAATGACATTACTGTTGGTAATGGAAGCAATGGATGAGGGTGTAATTTCTCTGGAAGATACAATATTATGCAGTGAATATGCAGCCAGTATGGGAGGATCACAGATATGGCTTGAACCAGGGGAAGAGATGAGCCTGGAAGATTTGATAAAGGCAATAGCAATTGTATCTGCAAATGATGCCAGTGTAGCGGTTGCCGAATACCTATATCCTACTGTTAACTCTTTTGTTGAAAAAATGAATCAAAGGGCAGATGAACTTGGTCTAAAAAACACTTATTATTATAATCCTACAGGTTTACCCCCGGGAGATGAAGAAACACAGGGAACCTTTACCACTGCCTATGATCTGGCAGTTCTTTCCAGGGAATTATTAAATTATCCAGAGGTATTACAGTGGACATCTACCTGGATTGATTATCTTCGTAATGGAGAGTCAGTCTTAAATAATACAAATAAACTGGTAAGACATTATCCAGGTGCAGATGGTATAAAAACAGGATATACTGATCAGGCCAAATTTTGTGTTACTGCAACTGCTGAAAGAGATGGTTTGCGTTTTATTTCTGTAATTATGGCTGCAGATGATTCACAAACAAGATTTGATGAGGCGGCTAAATTATTATCCTATGGATTCAATAGTTTTCAAAATGAAATGATTGCTCCCCAAAATAAAGAGATAAGGGAGATAAAAATCATAAATGCTAAAAATGAAAATATCAAAATATATCCTTCTGAGGATTTTACTTTTCCAGTTAAAAAGGGGGAGGAAATTGACCAGGACCCTGAAATAATATTAAAAGAAAATATCAGGGCTCCCCTGGAAAAAAATACAGTTGTCGGTAAGATGAAAATTAATATTGATGATTACAGTAAAGAAGTTGATCTTGTGGTTAAAGAAGAAGTTGAGCAAATATCTTTATTGGGTATGATTTTAAGAATAATAATCATGATGGTGGAAAGCCTTGTTAATTTATTTTAAATCAGGACCTGGTTCCTGATTTTTTTTATTATGCAAATTAAAAAAAGGAGTTTTAAATTATATCGAGAAAAAAATATATAGGAAAAAAGAAAATAAAGACAGGGGGGAAAAATAATGGATATATCGACAAAAAATATCAATAATTTTTTGATAGTAAGACTAAAAGGTGATCTGGACATGCACACAGTTCCAAAATTCAAAAAAACAATAAAGACTAAAATGAAAGAAAATAATTTATGCAATTTAGTGATTAATTTTAAAGGGGTAAACTTTATTGATAGTACAGGTGTAGGTGCTATTCTGGGCAGATATCGCAATATAAGCAAAAATGGAAAAATGATACTGGTTGCTATTAATCCTCATATAGAAAGGATTTTTAAACTTTCTGGAATATTAAATATAATTCCTGTATATGAAAAAGAAAATGAAATATTCAGAGACATTAAAGGAGGGGATAATATTGCGTAATAAAGCATCTTTAACCATATTAAGTAAAAGCAAAAATATTGGACTGGCCAGAATTTCAGTGGCTACATTTGCCTCTGAACTTGATTTTACTCTGACAGAATTACAGGAGATAAAAGTGGCTGTTACCGAAGCAGTAACAAATTCTATAATCCACGGTTATCCAGAAAATGAAGATAAAATAGTAATCGAAATGTGGATTAAAGAAGAGACTTTCTATGTTAAAGTAATAGATTACGGAACTGGCATACCTGACATTGAAGCAGTACTACAGCCTTCATTTTCCAGCAAAGAAAAACATATGGGGCTGGGACTGGCATTTATAGATTCTTTTATGAATGATTTTGAAATAGAATCTGAGGTAAATGAAGGAACTGTAGTTACAATGAAAAAAATACCTGAACGATTTTTGAAAAAGAAGGAATAGGGAGGAATAATAATGGATTATAGTATTATAGATCTTCCCGGTGTCAGGTTATTAACAGAAGAAGAAACCCGTACCTATATTGAAAAAGCCCAGGAAGGGGACAAAAAAGCCCTGGATAAAGTTGTAGAACATAATTTAAAACTTGTTTTAAAGGTTACCTACCGCTATAAAAACCTGGATTATAACCTTCAGGATTTATTTCAAATTGGTGTTGTCGGTTTAATAAAAGCAGTAAAAGGTTTTGATTTAAAAAGAGATGTCAAATTTTCAACATATGCTTTTTCCCGGATACTGGGAGAAATAAGGTTACATATCAGAGATGATGGAATTATTAATATAAGTCGAAATTTAAAGAAAATTGCCAGAATAGTTCGAAAAAAGGAGGAAGAATTAAGAAATAAATTAAAAAGACAACCAACCCTTAATGAACTGGTGGAGGAAACTGATTATAGTAAAGAGGAAATAATAAAAGCACTGGAAGCAAATAAAAAGCCAACTTCAATATATCAACCCACACATAAAGATGAAGGAAAAGAATTATATCTGATTGATAATCTAGAAGATGAACAGGAGAAAAATAATATATCTGAAGAAGATAGATTAACTCTAATGGATATAATTAAAGAACTTGATCCCCGTTCAAGAAAATTAATATTTCTAAGATATTTTGAAGATAAAACACAGCAGGAAATAGGTGAAGAACTGGGTGTTTCTCAGGTTCAGATATCAAGGCTGGAAAAAAAGATTTTAAAAAAAATAAAAAGAAAAATGAGTTCCTGATATAGATTAAAATATATAATAATCCGGTATAAACCGGTTTTTTTTTTGAATAATTTCAGGATTTTATTAAATAATATAGATGAACAGTATACAGTTTGTATATTAAAAGGGTGATACGGATATTGAAAAAACCATTATATAAAGATTTAAATAAAAATCTTGATTATCTAAAAAATGAACTTGGTGCAGATATAAATTTTGATGTATTAACCCGTGAATTTGAAATTGGTCATAAAAAAGCGGGTTTAATTTTTCTGGATGGTTTTATTAAAGATGAAATAATCTTTCCTTTAAAATTTTTAATGAATACCACCAGAAAAGAAATATCTGTTGATGTCATTAGTAAGATACTTAAAAAGCGTCTTCCCTATTATGAAATTGATATATTGGATAATTTTGAGGATATTATAGATCAAATTCTCTGTGGTCCACAGGTTTTATTTCTGGAAGGATTTAATAAAGCAATAATAATAGATGGAAGAAGCTGGGATACCAGATCTCCCAATGAACCTGAACTTGAAAAATCAACCAGGGGACCAGCTGATGGTTTTGTAGAAACTATGCTTTTTAATATTGTGGCAGTAAGGAGAAGAATCAGGGATAAAAATTTCCGGGCTGAACCTTTTCAAATTGGGAGGAGAAGTAAAAATGATATAGCCCTGGTATATATTGAAGATATTACCAATGAAAAATTATTGAAAGAAATAAAAAACAAGCTTAAAAATGTTGATATTGATGGCCTCCCTCTGGCCGATAAATCAATAGAAGACATATTAACAGGTGGAACTATAAATCCTTTACCCATGGTCAGGTATACTGAAAGACCGGATAATGTTGCTGCTCATATACTTGAGGGACATATTGCAATCATTGTTGATAATTCTCCAACAGCTTTAATCCTGCCGGCTCCTTTTTTATCTCATGTTCAAACCCTGGAAAGTTATAGAAAGGGAATTGTTGTGGGGACCTATTTTTCTTTTATGAGAATACTGGCTATGTTTAGTTCAGTTATATTGCCTGTTTTATGGTTAATACTGGCCACTAACAGGGGAATATTACCTGAAATATTAGACTTTATAGGACCCAGAGAGGAGTATAAAATTGGTCTGGGTCTTCAATTTGTTCTGGCCAGTATAGGTATAGATTTAATACGAATGGCCTCCATTCAAACCCCCAATGTCCTGGCAACATCATTAAGTTTAATTGGTGCTCTGTTACTGGGAGAATTTGCAGTAGAAGTTGGTCTGTTTTCACCAGAAGTAATATTATATATGGCAATAGCCACTATTGCCAATTTTGCCATTCCCGGTTATGAAATGGCTCTAGTATTAAAACTTGTGAGATTGGTTCTAATAATATCGGTGATAATTGGTAATATAACAGGTGTAATCATAACACTAATATTGATTTTTTTATGGTTTGCTTTTAGTAAATCTTTTGGAGTATATTATTTATGGCCTCTTATCCCTTTTGATTATAGAGCCCTGAAATCACTGGTTTTTAATCAATCTGTACTTGATTTACATGTAAAACGTCCTGATGCTTTAAACACAAAAGATAGTATAAGGGCATATAAAAATAAAGAAGATAATTAGATATTGAGGTGAGTATGATTAGAACAAAAATAGGAATATCAAGGGGATTATTATATTATTATTATTTTCCCCTGTGGAAAGAATTTTTTAACAGTCTCAATATAAAAACTATAGTTTCTCCACAAACAAACAAAAAAATCCTGGATCAGGGTGTAAAAAAAGCTGTAGATGATCTTTGTTTACCATTTAAAGTATATTATGGTCATATGAAGACTTTAATAGATAAGGATATTGATTATATTTTATTACCCAGGTATTTAAATCTGGGAAAAGAAAATAAAGTCTGTCCCAAGTTAATGGGCCTGCCTGATATGTTAAGGGCAGCCTATGGAGAAAAATTACCTCCAATAATTGCCCCGGAGATAAAATTAAAAAGAGGAATATATTCATTTAGAAAAATTATGCATAGGATAGGTAAAAGACTAAATATCAATTATTTTAAAGTTGAATATGCTTTCTGGAGGGCATTAAAAAAACAGAAGAAATTTAAAAAAATCCAAAATGAGGGGTTTACTCCTGTTGAAAGTATTGATAAGTTAAATCAGAAGGAAATTAAGAAAAGAAAAATAAAAAAAACTAACAAAAATAATAAAGTAAAAATTGCAGTACTGGGTCATTCCTATATGATTAATGATAGTTATTTAAGTATGGATTTAATTAAGCACTTACGAAAGATGGGGGTAACAGTTATCACACAGGAAATGAT
>PWOK01000319.1 GCA_003557445.1 Halanaerobiaceae bacterium | reverse complement strand
TGAAAGATCTAATTCTTCGGCTAATTGTTGGGCGGTAATCCATTCGTTTTTTGTCATTTTTATCACCTCTAAATTAATTATAATATATTCATGAAAAAAAAATCAACTAAAATTAACTAAAATCAACTAAAATCAACTAAAAACAAGTAAAATAATATACTATCATTTTTTTGTTTTATCATTTCATTGATAGAATTATTGATATAAAAAAGCAATATTTTAATTATTATTCAATTATAATATATAGACTAAAAAGTAACAAAAAAAATCAAACAGGGTGTTTATACCAAATAATGTGATACTGCATCAAGCAGCAGGAACATATATAAAAGAGACTATGAATAAAAGGAAAAAAACAACTATAAGCCTGGGAGGAAAAGTAAAATGTTATTTAAAAAAAGCCTACTATTCTTATTTGTCTTGATTTTTTTAATGTTGTTTCAAGGATTTACCTGTGCCAATGACTAGTCAATACAGGTATAAAAGAAAAGAGGAATAAGTATGCATGAGGTCAAAGCTAAAGGGATTTTATCTTCAAAAAATGGAATGAATATTTACCGTGGATGTACCCATGGCTGTATTTATTGTGATTCAAGAAGTAATTGTTATTAAATGAAACATGAATTTGAAGATATAGAAGTTAAAGTAAATGCAGCGGAATTGCTGGAAGAAAGGCTCAAAAAAAAACGAAAAAAATGTATGATTTCAACAGGAGCTATGACTAATCCCTATATTCTTCTGGAAAAGAAACTGCAGAAGACAAGAAAGTGTTTAGAAATAATAGAAAATAGGGGTTTGGGTTGGCTATTGAGACCAAATCAAATTTAATACTCAGGGACCTGGAATTATAAAAAAAATAAATAAAAAAGCTAAATGTGTGGTTAAGCCTGTTTTAAAAATAATTAATCAAAAAGAAAAAGGATATTATTATATTTGCTTGAATAATATATATATAAATAAAATTTATTTAATAACACAAAAGGGAGGAAAACAATGTCATTAAAACTGTCAATTTGTATTGAAATGATTTTTAAAGAAAAAGAATTTTTAGAAAGAATTAAAAGTACAGCTAAAACAGGAATAAAAGCATTTGAATTTTGGGGGTGGCAGGACAAAGATATAGAAAAAATTAATTCACTAAAAAAAGAATATGAACTGGAACTTGCTGCATTTACAGGAAGTAAAACTTCTTTAACTGATACAAAAAAATCAGAACAGGCTTATGAGGATATTAAAAAGGCACTAGATATTGGCAAAAAACTAAATGCTCATAATGTAATAATAACAGTGGGTCAAGAACAAAAAGATATTTCAAGAAAAAAACAAAAACAAAATATAATTAATATTTTAAAAAAAATAGCTCCTGAAGCAGAAAAAAAGAATATATCTTTAGTAGTTGAACCTTTAAATACCGAAGTAAATCACCCTGGTTATTTTTTAAGTTCTTCATATGAAGGATATGAAATAATTGATGCTGTTGGCAGTAATTCTGTAAAAATTCTTTTTGATATTTACCATCAGCAAATAACTGAAGGGAATATTATTCAAAATATCAAAAATCATATTGATTATATTGGACATTTTCATCTGGCTGATGTTCCTGGAAGAAAAGAACCAGGTACAGGTGAATTGAATTATAAAAATATTTTTGAAGAAATAAATAGATTAAACTATAATGGATATATTGGATGTGAATTTAAACCTTCAATTTCTTCAAAAAATACAATTAAAAAAACACTGGATTTAATTAATTAAAATTAATATAAAAAAATAAAGGAGAGATAAAATGACAAAAATATTAAAAGCTGGTGTAGTAGGAGTAGGAAATATTGGACAGGGAGCACATCTGCCCTCATATGATAGTATTGAAGATACTGAAATTACAGCTCTTTGTGATACTGATGAAAAAAGATTAAAAAAAATAGCTGCAGAATATAATATTGATTCTGACCATATATATACAGATTATAAAAAAATGTATTCTTCTGAAGAACTTGATCTTGTTAGTATATGTACACCAACCTGGGCTCATTGTGAACAAACAGTAGAGGCATTTAATAATGATATTCATGTATTGTGTGAAAAACCTACAGCAATGAATACTGAGGAAGTATTAAAAATGGTAAAAGCTGCAGAAGAAAATAATAAGGTTTTTGCAATTGCATTTAATAATAGATTTAATTTAGAATCTCAAACTTTAAAAAAACATATAGAAAATGGATTATTGGGAGAAATATATTATGCTAAATCAGGATGGTTGCGCAGACGCGGAAATCCTCATGGATGGTTTACAAAAAAAGATTTGTCGGGAGGAGGACCTTTAATAGATTGTGGTGTTCATTCTCTTGATCTCACATGGTGGTTTATGGGATGTCCACGACCTGTATCTGTAACTGCTTCAACTTATTGTAAATTTGGAAATTATGAAGTTGAAGGAATTGGTCAATACTGGGCTATGAGTGGAAACAAAGAAGGAGTTTTTGATACAGAAGACCTGGCCAGTGCTTTTATTAAATTTGAAAATGGTGCAACCATGGTATTCGATGTTAGTTGGGCTTATAATGGAAAAAGCACAGGTATTTACAGTAAAGTTTATGGAGATAAAGCTGGAGCAAATTATTCTCCTTTAGAAATTTATGGAGAAATTAATAAAAACATAGTAAATTTTCAGCCAAAATTAAATAAGAAAGTAAATGGCCAAAAAGAAAAGGTAGTAAATTTTATAGAAAAAATAAAAGGTGAAGCAGAACTTCTTTGTCCGGGTCGCCAGAGTATAGCTTTAACTCAAATGGTTGATGCTATTTATGAATCAGGGAAAACAGGTAAAATGATTGAAATAGAAAAAATTTCTTATAAATAAATTTAACTGTGTTTAAAAGTCTATCCGGTGTAATAATTTTATATAATTTACACCGGTATTTTATTATATTAACTCTTTTCTTGATACATTTTGTGGAACTTAAGATTTTTTCTTCTGGTCTGTTTTAATAAAAAGTCAGACATTATTTCAATATTTTCATCTATTAATTCCGGTACAGGTAAATCATAAGGACATCTTTCCACACATTGACGGCAATTGGTACAGTTTTCAGCTTTTTTAAATGATTTATAAATCCAGCCCTCTTTGTCATTGATTTGCTGAGCAGGCATTCTATTAATAAAAGATTCAGCTCTTAAAACTGCTGAAATAGAGATTTCTTCAGGACAGGGTTGACAGTAATCACAGCGTCTACAAAACTGAGTTCCCAGTTTTTCAATATCTTTCTGAATTAATTCTTTTTCCTGCTGATTAAGTTCCCAGGAGTTTTGAGCTATTTCCATGTTTTCTTTAACTTCTTCAATTGTTTCCATTCCCGGGTCAGGTATTATCCCTTCTTTACTCAATACATATTTTAAAGCAACTGCAGGATTTTCCAGGCGTCCTCCAGCGAGTGGTTTCATGGCAATCATTCCGATATCATTTTCAAGACAATAGTCTATAAGTTTTTCTTCACAGTCATTTTCAATATAATTATAACAGAATTGTACTGTTGAAAAATCTCCTGTTTCAAGAGCTTCAAGTAAAATTTCATTATTATGGCCTGTAATTGCTATATGTTTTATTTTTCCGGCTTTTTTTGCCTGTTTAAGTCCAGACAGTGCTCCATCACTTTTCATAACTTCTTTTAAACTATTTCTATCATTAATACCATGTAATTGATAAATGTCAATAGAGGAAACTTTTAGTCTGTCAAGACTTATTTTAATATCATTTAGTGATCCTTTTTTATCTAATTTTGGTGTTTTAGTTGCCAGAAAGATTTTTTTTTCTACATTTTCCAGGGCCAATCCAATTTTTTCTTCACTATCAGAATATGCTCTGGCAGTATCAATAAAATTAATTCCCAGCTTAACTGCTGCCCTGACAATCTTAACTGCTTCTCTGGTATTAAGCCTCTGAATAGGAATTCCACCAAATCCAAGGGGGAAAACTTTAATACCTGTTCTTCCTAACTTTCGTGTGTAATTTACCTGCAATAATATCATCTCCTCCTGTTTTTAAATTAATGTTTGATAAAAAATAAAAAACTCTTTATAATAAAGTTAAGTAATAAAAGGAGCAAATTAATTTATCAACTATGAATAAAAATATCATATATACATTATTAATGCAATTAAAAATATTACTAATCAAAATATTTTTCAAAAATGACCGGGAAGGGCGTGGAAACGTAACAAGGAAAGGTAAAAAGAATAATAAAGGGAAGAAAAAAGGAGGATTAATTAATGACTGATTTAAGAGACAAATTTTTTGGATGTATTGCTGCAACCAATATTGCTTCAGCAATGGGAGCAGCAGTAGAAGGAATGCATTTTAAAGAAATTGAAGAAAAACATGGCTATCTTGATCAATTATTGCCTTATAATCACTATAATCACAGAGATAGAATGGCCGGAACAACAGAAGATGGTATTGAAAGACAGAGGCTATTAACTACAGCCTATATCGAAAAAAATGGCAGAATAAATGCTGAAAATTTAAAAAAAATCTGGTTAAGAGATATTGATCCTGATAACTTTAATAAGCAGATGGAATCCTGTGACGAAATTTTATACAGGCTGGTAAAAGCAGGTATGCCTCCCAGAGATGTTGGTCATTATTCGGATTATCCGGGAATTGTTTCTTTTGTTCGTTCAGCTCATCCTGTAGGTCTGATGAATGCTGGTAATCCAGATCAGGCAGCACTTGATAGTATTGAACTGGGCAGTCTCTACCAACCCAAACATGCTCATGCACTGGAATGGGGAGCAGCTTATAATGCGGCCATAGCAGAAGCTTTAAAACCAGATGTCAGTATAGATTTAGTAATTGAAACCGGTTTATCCTTTCTGTCTTCCAGACCACGTTCCGAAGTTGAACGAGGATTGAAGTGGTGTGAACAGGCTAAAAATTATGAAGAACTGAGAGATTTATTCTATCAACATTATAATGGTCATGGAAATATTTATGGAATGAGTATGTCTCATGAGCTGGTAACAAAAGGTTTTGCTCTTTTTAAATTTGCAAAAGCTGATCCCCGGAAAACCATATTAATGGCCGTGAATTTTGGAAGAGATACAGATTGTACTGCAGCAATTGCTTCAGGATTATCGGGAGCTTATACTGGTTCAAATGGTCTTCCCGGGAAGTGGATAAAGCAGGTGGATAAAGCTACTCTGGCCAATGATTATACTGTTTCAAAAAGATTATTAAAACAGTCTGCAGATGGTCTTTATAGGGCATATCGGGCTGAATTAAATAAAATAAAAAACATAATTAGTATGATGGAAGAATATTAAACTTAAAAAATTTAAGTTTGGAAATGGAAATAATATTTTCAGAGATATGAAAGAAATAATAAACAATTAAGCCTGTTTTAAAAATCCACCTTTTCCTTGACAAAGAACATTATAGGTTTTATATTAATAAATAAATGAAAAGTAAACCTATAATAATTTAATAAAAAGCTGGAAAGGAGGTATAATCATGGCAGGTAGATTACTGGTAATCGG
>PWOK01000250.1 GCA_003557445.1 Halanaerobiaceae bacterium | reverse complement strand
TATTCAAACCTTTATATCTAACTATTTTCCCATGTATATCAACACATCCCAGTGGGGGTTTATTCCTGTAATTATTATCATGGTTTCCTCTGACATAATAAAGAGGAGCCCGGTCAATTAAGGTCACAAGAAAGGACAAATAGGCAGGTTTTAAATCTCCTGCTGACAAAATCAAATCTATATCCTTCCATCTTTCCTTATCAAAATAAGTATATAAACCCTCATGTATTTTATCCGATACCAGTAAAATTTTCATTATTCTTGATCCTTATTAATTTTTTTCTTACAATACTTTTCTGCTTCTGATTCTTCGTTAGATTTTTCTTTTTTGTTGATAAAAGGTAAAAAATCTTTATCATACCACAGTTTTGCTTTTTCTTTTAGAGAAAGTTTATCACTTAATTTTCCACCTATTTTTTTGATATATTCCAATAATTGATTATATTTTTCTTTACTGTCAAGAATTATTCCCTCTATCCCCGTTTTTTCTTCAAAATCCTTACCTGGACAGGTATTATAATCAGCATTTTTCTTTTTAGTAAAATTATTAATTTCAAGAACTTCTGCATCCAGAAATCTTTTATCAAGTTCCCTGCTGGCCATAACCCGATGATGACCATCTATTATATAATATTCTTCTCCAACTTTATAAACTTTTATTGGGGGAATTGATTTCAACTGTTCCATTCTTCTTTTTATGCCCAGAAAACGGCTGGACATCATTAAATTTTTCCAGCTATTATTTTCACTATCATGACAGCGGCCTACAGTTCCCACAATTTTATTTGTGTCTATGGCCTGAATACCTTTATAAACAGCAGTTTTTTTTTCTATATTTTCATATTCCCCATAAAAACATTTAAATGGTTTTTCTTTATGAAATAACATATATATCACCCTTAACCAAAAAGCTACTTACCAAAATTTTCAACCAGTTCTTCAATTTTATCTCTTCCCTTAATACCATAATCTTTTGTTTTTTGAGGATTATTTATGAAATATTCCATACTTTCAGTTAAGGCCTGTTTGTCACCATAGTTAACCAGGATTCCATTTTCATTCTGGTCTATTAAGGGACGTGTTCCGGCAACATCTGTTGCTACCACAGCTTTACCGGCAGCCATTGCATCCATAACAATCCGTGGAGGCATACCCTCTTTTCTGGAAGTTAAAACCAGTAAATCACTGATGGCCAGTATCCTCTGTATATCAGTTCTATAACCCAAAAATTTTACTCTTCCTTCTATACCCATATCGTTTACCTGTTGTTTTAATTGGTTTTCTAAAGAACCATCACCAACAAGCAAACAAACCACTCTCTTATGTTTAGCCATTAATGATTTTAAACCTTTAAGGAAAAACTGATGCCCTTTCATTGGCTCCAGGCGAGCAATAACAGTAATAACAAATTCACCGTTAATCCCCAGTTCATTTTTAAGAGATGTTTTTTCACTTTCTTTAAGCATAGCCATTTCTCTGTCAAATTCATCAAGGTCTATCTCCAGCTCCATACCACCAATTTTTGTATCAGCCAGAGTTTCTTTTAGTTCTGCAGCCATATCAGCTAAATCCTGGGCTAAAACTGCTATCTCATCAGCTGCTTCACTCTGTTCTTCTGTAGCTGCAGATATCTCCTGACTTCCCTTAGTAATCTGTTCACTGGCCTCTGCAGTCTGATTGATCCCCTGAACCATTTGTTGGATATTGCTGGCTATAGTTCTAAAGGTACTACCTGTGTCCTTTAAAACCTCCTCACCAGCTTCAATTTGCTGATAATTGGATTCAATAATCTCCACAGCTCTGGTTGTTTCTGTTCCTAAATTATCTATTAAAGAACTGATTTTTTCCAGTGAATCCTGAGTATCCTGGGCCAGTTCTCTGACTTCATCTGCTACCACTGCAAACCCTTTTCCATCTTCACCAGCACGGGCTGCTTCAATTGCAGCATTTAAAGCCAGCAAATTGGTTTGTTTGGCAATATCTGAAATCACATTTATAATGTTACCTATTTTGTCAGAAGCATTATTTAAATTTTTTATACGGTCAGCTGCCTGAGCAGCTACATCCATTATCTTTTCCATTTCAGATTCCATTTTTCTCATTTTTTGAAGGCCATCCTGTGCTAGATGATCCACATTGTTGGCTCCATCAGCAATTTCTTCTACATTATTGTTCATATGTTCTGTTGTGGTTGTTAATTCCTGTAAAGTAGAAGAAACTTCATTCATTGATTTTGATGTGCGCTGTGTTGCATCAGTAAGTTTACGGCTTGTAGCTGAACTTTCCTCTGATAAGTTATCAAGTTCCTTGATAAAATTATTTATAGTCTCCAGTAAATAATTAAAAGATTCAGAAATAACTTCAATCTCTTCTACCCCACTGACATCTATAGTTTCAGCAAAACCACTTTCTGCAGCCTGCTCAATTGACTCAGCTAATTGGGATAGTTTTTGCCTGATCTCAGTAAATTCTTTTTTTTCATCTTTTATAGTATTTAAGTGTTTAAATTTCTGTTTTATTAATAAAAAACAAATAATAATAACTACCAGCCAGGTAGATATTTTAATTAAAAGTTCTGTTTCCAGAGAACCAATCAATAAACTAATTATACCTACAACAATTAACATAAAAACAATCCATCTTCTAAGTGTAAACAGAATATCTTTTTCTCCCATTTTCTTACCCCCATTAATATTTTCTGCTTTTTAATTTTTTTTACAATCTATTAAAGATATTCTATCATAATTTATTTTTAATTAAAAGATAAAATTAATCAACACTATAATTGGGGGCTTCTTTTGTAATTGTAACATCATGAGGATGGCTTTCCCTTAAGCCTGCAGCTGTTATTTTGACAAATTGAGTGTTTTCCTGTAATTCTTTTGTGTTTTTTGATCCACAGTAACCCATTCCAGAACGTAGGCCTCCTATTAATTGATGTATGGTATCTGATAGTGTTCCTTTAAAAGGCACTCTTCCCTCTATTCCTTCAGGAACAAGTTTATCTGATTTGTTATCTTCCTGAAAATATCTATCCTTACTTCCTTTTTTCATAGCTGATAATGAACCCATTCCCCGGTAAACTTTATAACTTCTACCTTTATAAATTTCAAGCTCTCCCGGGCTTTCTTCGGTTCCAGCCAGAAGACTACCTATCATTACAAGGTCAGCTCCTGCGGCAATTGCCTTAACAATGTCTCCAGAATATTTTATTCCTCCATCTGCGATTATTTTTTTACCATACTCTCTGGCCTTAAGTGCACAATTATAAATAGCTGTAATCTGGGGAACTCCAACACCAGCAATTACTCTGGTAGTACATATTGAGCCCGGGCCAACACCAACTTTTATTACATCTGCACCAGCTTTTATTAAGTCCTCTGTACCAGCTGCAGTAGCTACATTACCTCCTACTACAGGTATTTCAGGATAATTACTTTTTATTTTCTCAACAGTTTTAAGTACTCCGGCTGAATGCCCATGAGCAGTATCGATTACAATGACATCAACTTCTGCTTCCACCAGTGCTGCCACTCTTTCCATAGTGTCCCCGGAAACACCGACAGCTGCTGCTGTCATCAGTCTTCCACTATCATCTTTAGATGCTTTGGGAAATTTCCTTGCTTTTTCTATATCTTTAATGGTTATTAATCCTTTTAAAATATTGTTTTCATCAACCAGTGGTAGTTTTTCTATTTTATGTTCTCTTAAAGATTCTTTGGCATCTTCAAGACTGGTACCAACTGGACCAGTTACAAGATTTTCAGCAGTCATAACTTCAGAAATAGGACGATCATAATTCTGGACAAAACGCAAATCCCTGTTTGTTAAAATGCCAACTAACTTATGATTTTCATCAACTATTGGTACTCCAGATATTTTATATTTTGACATTAATTTTTCTGCTTCCATAATACTATTTTCGGGATTAAGATAAAAAGGATCTACTATGACACCACTCTCTGATCTTTTTACTCTATCCACTTCTTCTGCCTGCTGTTCTATGCTCATATTTTTGTGAATAACACCCAGTCCACCTTCACGGGCAATTGCTATAGACATTCTTGCCTCTGTAACAGTATCCATTCCCGCACTCATTACAGGAATATTTAGCTTAATATCTTCTGTTAAAAAAGAATCTGTGCCAACTTCCCGGGGCAACACTTCAGACCTGGCCGGTTTTAACAAAACATCATCAAAAGTTAGAGCTTCCTCTAAAAATTTATTTTTCAAACTTGACCCCTCCCTTTAAATTTTTTATATTAAAATCTTCTGATTAATTTACTGTTATATAATAATTCATTAATATTTAGAGTATTGTAACAGACTTAAGTTTAGTTGTCAAGATAAAGAAGCAGTGATGGTTTATTTGTTGCCTTTGAAGGGATTTAGTTTTTTTCTTCCAGTTCAATCAATCCAGACCAATCTTTTTCAACTTTTTTTTGTATTTTTTCAATTATATGTTTGTTTTCTTTTTTGAACAAATGCTTAAATCTTCCCTGTGGTTTCAACCAATCAACAATTGGACGTGGTTCTTTTGGTTTATAGTTTATATTATATTTACCATCTTCAATTTCATATAATGGCCAAAAATTTGTGTCAACTGCTATTTGAGTTAATTCCATCCCTTCATTTTCCGGGGTCCTCCATCCCCTGGGGCAAACAGAAAGTGTATTTATAAAAGCAGGTCCGTCTACATCCAGGGCTTTTTTAACTTTACCTGTTAGATCCTTTACATGATAGGGGGTAGATTGAGCTACATAGGGAATATTATGAGCAGCCATAATCCTGACCAGATCTTTACGGAATTCTTTTTTCCCCGGTATTTTTTTCCCCACAGGACTGGTTGTTGTATTTGCACCCAGAGGAGTTGCACTTGATCTTTGAATACCAGTATTCATATAGGCCTGATTATCATAACAAACATATAACAAATTATGCCCTCTTTCCATAGCTCCTGAAAGAGCCTGAAAACCTATATCATAAGTTCCTCCATCTCCACCAAAAGCAATAAAATCATAATCTATATCAACTTTTCCCCTTTTTTTAAAAGCCCTATAGGCTGTTTCAACACCACTTAGAGTTGAAGCTGCATTTTCAAAAGCATTATGAATAAATGAACAATTCCAGGCAGTATAAGGATATATAGAAGTTGAAACTTCCAGACAACCAGTGGCTGCACTTATAACTACAGGGTTTTCAACCGTTTGTAATATTTGGTGGACAATAATTGATGCTCCACAGCCCTGACATAAACGATGTCCTCCGGAAATCAACTGTTCATTTCTAGATAATTCTTTTAATGTGGGCATTACCTTTTAACTCCTTTCTTTTTTAAATAAAATTATTCTCTAACTCCATAATATGTAATCCTGTTCTTTGTTTTTTGAGAATCCCTGTATTTGACAAGTTTATTTAAAATATTTTCCAGATCAGAAACTGCTATATCCCTTCCTCCCAGACCATATATAAAGTTATATGCTTCTGTTTTTAAATTATAATTTAAAAACAGAAGCATATAACTTTATATATGGTCTGGGAGGAAGGGATATAGCAGTT
>PWOK01000082.1 GCA_003557445.1 Halanaerobiaceae bacterium | reverse complement strand
TATCAGAAATCGTATTTGAAGGTTTTTTCCTGATTTTTTAAAATTCTGAATTCTTAAACATTTAACCCAAAATCGCAACTCTAAAACAAGGAATTCGGAGTGGACTCATACATCAAAAAATTATCCACTCTTTCCTGAAATCAGATTCCTCTCTAAGGTGATTTAAATTACACCACTTAAAACGTTTTTTCTCTTTATATCCAAAGTATACCTCCCGCAGAGAGATATTTATTTGATACTTTAGAGGAAAGGTCGCTTGGTTTGCTGTGATTTTTTAAAATGGCCATTCAATTACAGGCGTATTTATTTTTTTATTCCGGAAAAATGATTATATTTGACTTCCAAACATTTTTCATAACCTAAACTTTTTTTGTTATGTTAAAACATTTCTACCTTTCAAGTTTAAGTTTCAACACACACACACACACACACACACACACGCCAAAAGAATTCAGTTGTTGAATTATCAAGAAGAATAAGGGCAATTGGCACAGTTTTTTTTAAGCAAGTCAGATACCGCTCAGAGGCCATATTAACCTCATGTTTTAAATGCGCTTTCACCCTTTTGATCCTCTTTGTAATGATTGGTCCTTTTGACAATAAATTGGTTGCACAGTCTTCTGCTAATTGTCCCGAATATTCATTCTGTATTGAATTCGACCCTTTGGATTGCAATAAAATAAAAATCTCTATAAACGGTGTTCAAGGATTAGAAATTTCCGGTTTGAGATTTCAAATTGATGTATCGGGTATTCCAATTGATATACAGGAAACTGAGAACGAGTTTAGTAATACCGCTGTTGGACAACATTTTTCCGGTTCCATTGGCTTTTCGGTTACACAGAATTTGATAGAGATCAATTATGCCGCTTTAGATCCACCTTCCGGTTTTTTGGTCACCGAGGAATGCCTTGATGTTGGGTTTATAATAATAGATCACATCGAAGTGGATTGCATTCCGGACCACCTTCTAGGAACCATTCAAATCACCCCATTTTTATCAGGCGGTCCACTTTATATAGGCCCTGACCTTCAAAGCAGTGTAATGTGCCCTCAGTATACCATCGATTGCCCCTGTACGAGTATGTGTTCCATTGATAATTGGAGTTTTTGTTTTTCTCAGGATGGATGTGGGAAAGTTCAGGTATTATTGCTTGGGCTGCAAGGGGTAGATAATGTCTCAGGCATTCGCTTCGGCTTTGACTTTGACCCGGAGTTGGAAATTGATGAGCAAAAAACCACGAGCTCCATCAATAGCAGTACCCTTTTAGGAGCCAATAATTGGGAAGACTCAGATTTCTCCATCACAGACCATAGTATTACATTCTTTTTTCGAAATCCTACCGGAATTGGGAATAATATTAATATCGTTAATGATCCTGAACTACTATTCGAAATATTTTTTAAGCCACAACCTGGCGTCTGCTATGATTTTGGGTCGACGGGAGTGGATTATGCCCCACAGTCGGGATTGTTTATCGGGGATGATTTTTCCGATCCGGAGCTGGAATTCTGCGACAATTTTTTCAACGTATGTTCTGGGCAGGTATGTTCGGATGCTGTGGCTTTGTCCGGTAATATTTTGCGTCCAACCCCTGGTGGGAGTTGTAACGAGGCCATAGATTTTGGATTTCCTTATGGAGAGGTAAATGTATATGGTTCATTTTGTGACTATGATTATGAGTTTTCTGTACTTACCGATCAGGAGGGGTATTTTGAACTTGAGGTGTTTCCGAATACGGAATATACGATTATCCCCGCGTATACAGAGGAGCATAAATACGCTTGTGGTGTCAATTCCGTTGATGTGGATATTATTCGATCATTGGTATTGGGTCAATCGACTTGTTTTCCTTTTGCATTTTCAAATTTAGCTGCGGATTTGTCATTGGACGGATCTATTTCAACCTTTGATATTGCCTTAATAGAAAGGTATATTCAGGAAATTCAATATCCTACGGCCGGGAAATGGAGGTTTTTACCTGTGACACAGTACCAGACTTATTTTCAAAACGTTAGTTGTCCGGCTTTATCTGTTCCAGGTTATGATACCATGATTGTAGCCAATGTTACTACCTTTGACCATGACAATGCAAACTTCCGAGCTATAAAAATGGGTGATGTTGATGGAACTTGTGAGGAATGTCTGGAACCAAGCACCCTTCAATTTCCCCAAAATTCCCTGATGGTATCAGCACAATATGATGTTGAAAATCAACTCCTTATAATAAGGAATTCTGATCTTTTGATTGAAACTGTAAGTGTGATCAATCTTGTCATAGACGGGGGCTCCGGTATACTTCTAGAAGAGGTGGAAGATGAGGACATTTTTAAAGAAAAATATATGGAGATCAGGGGCACAGGCGCCAAAGGAAGTGGATATGGTTGGGTCTCATTGGAAGAAAGAGGGAAGAAGTTATCTGTCAATCAATCCCTAGCTACTTTTAAAGTTGAGAAATTTGTAACCGCTTACGACTTAAATCTTACTCTTGGTGAATTGGTTGCAGATGGAGTTTTATACAACTTGGAATTGGATGCAGATTATGTGGAAATTATTGAAAAGGAGGATGCCTCACACCTGGATGGAGATCCAATTAGGGTTTACCCCAACCCGGGTAAGGGCGCCATCAATATATCCATTCCATCCGAATTTAAAGGGCCTTATGAAGTTGTAATTTTAGATGTTTTGGGAAGGCAGCACGAGGTCTTTCAAGAGGCGGACAATGAAATTTTTATTTCGACCTTCGATCTTCCTATAGGGACTTATATTTTGTCTGTAAAAAGCGACAATTTTTCTGAATCCATAATATGGTTGAAACAGTAATCAATGAGGGTATTTTTTTTGCTATTGATTTATTCTTTGTTTGTCATTGACCTGGAATCGCAGGAGGTGATTGGGTATCATTCGGGAGGATTAAACCAAACAGGAGATGCTTTTGTCCATGTTTTTCTCCAGGTAAATTTGAGTAATTGCGAGTATGAAGAGTTTTTGGTATTCGAAACTCCATTAGGGGTAAGGCCTTTCGGTCTTGCAGATATTGGATATGCTCCGGATGGTTATATATATGGTATGGACAGTTTCGATGGATTGTATAGAATTGATTTGGAAGAAGAAGGGGTTACTGAATCCTGGCCATTGCCCTTTGGGATTCAATATGGAGGTATGATAATTGATGAGCAAGGCTTGATACTTTTGTCGGGGGAGGATGGGCGTCTGGCTACTTTTGATATTTATACGGAGGAGTTTACGGACCTGGGAATGTTGGACGACGACTTCCCCTACCGATTGACTTTATCTGGTATTGCCAAATACCGGGATCGGGTATTTGGGAGTTTGGTGAGCGGTCATCTGGTGGAGATTTTTTTGGACGAGATGCGAGCGGAGTACGTTATGGAATCCTTGAATGTGGAGCAGTCTCTCTTTATTTACGAAGAGGAGTGTGGTACGCCCTTCTATATTACGGGGACAAACAGAGGAGTGTTGAGGCTATTGGATCCTGTGCAGGACACCTTCTACAATCACTGCGATTTAGATGTCGGCACAGCGATTTTCACTGGCTTGACTTCCCTCACTGAGTACCAGGGGTTTCCGGATTGTCGGGACACCATCGACTTAAACGGATTTACAGCGGGATTTGATTACTTTGGTGAAGATGTCTGTGGAAACGGCCGGGCACCTATTGCGCACGATTCGGTAGAGGTTTATGGGGCATATCAGATGGACAGTATCCAAATTGAGGTGGTGGAGGATCCCGATATAGACGCGGGTACCATCGAAGTGGGAAATGTCGGAGGGATTTCTGTCAATGGCGCGGGTACTTCTGAGGTGATCGCCTATGGGGCGGTAGAATTTGACGACTGGGAGCAGTGGCTGCGGTCGGTGGAATACGTGAGTACTTCACCCGATCCGGCTCCGGGTCTGAGACGCATAGCTGTAGTGGGTTACTTCAATGAAGGGCAGGAGACGGATACGGCCTGGGCGGAGGTGGAGGTGATGGTGCCAGAGTTCAGCGCAGGCACCGGGGGTGAGTTCGAGGCGTGTCCGACCGGGGAATGGGTGGAGTTATTCGAATACCTGAGCGGAGCAGATGAGGGAGGGCGCTGGGAGCCCTCCCCTTCAGATGGGATGCTTGAATTGCTACCGGAGAATAGTGGAGTGTATAGGTATATAGTGGACCACCCGGCATGTGGAAGCGATAGTTCGGAGGTGGTGTTGTTCATATGGCCGGGTCCGGATGTATCCTTAGAAGGAGGCGGATTGATTTGTGCCGGCCAAACTACAACACTTGGACTGAGCGGTGAAGTGGACGAGGTGGTCTCCTATTGGTGGAGTACCGGGTCCAACAGTCCGGAAATAGAGGTGTCAGAGGAGGGGCAATACTGGCTCCGGCTGATATATGGAGAGAATTGCAGTTGGTCCGATACGGTGGAAGTACTGGTAGAAGAGTTGATGGTATTGGAAGATGAGACGCACTTGTGCCCGGGACAAAGCATTGAATGGAGGGACTTGCTCATAGAGGAACCCGGGGAGTACGAGCTTACCTTGGCGGGTGCCGGAGAGGAATGCGATACGATTGCGTTTTTGGTGGTAGCTCCCGGAGCGTATATTCTAGAGGAATCAGAGGTAAAGATCTGCCCCGGGGAATTTTATGAAATCCATGGAGAGGTGCTTACGGAAGCCGGTGCGTACGATTTTGTTTTACCTGCGGAGGACGGCTGCGACACGCTATGGACTTTGTATTTAGAGTTTTTTGAAGTTCCCGAAGTGATCATACATGGTCCCGATCGGGTGTGTGAAGGAGAATCGGTTCGCCTGCGGGCTACCCCGGGGGAGGAGCTGGAACAAATAGAATGGAATACGGGCCAGATGGCGGTGGAGATTGAAGTTTATTCGCCCGGATTATACAGTTTAGAGGCGCTGAGTTTAAGCGGCTGTCGAGTAATGGCAGAAAAGGAGATAGGGGACTGTCCGTCCCGGCGCATATATATACCCAATGCTTTTTCCCCGAATGCAGACGGCATCAACGACCGATGGACCATCTACCCTATTTCCACTCCGACGGTGGTAGAAGTGAAAATATTCAATCGGTGGGGCAGTAAGGTCTATGAGCAAATTTCATCCGAAATAGAGTGGGACGGCACCCAAAATGGAGAGGAATTACCCAGCGGTGTGTATATATACCATTTGATTGTAGAGTTTGAGGATGGCCAGAGAGAGTTGCTCAGCGGTGAAATACTATTGATTCGCTAGACATGGCAAGGGGGGGTAGAGCGGTGGTCAATCTCCTTCCTGAAAAACCAAAACCTTTTTTTCCAAAGGATCCAGATTCTCCAGTAAGATTTCAATCCAGTCCGGCCCCATTCTGAAATAATACATTAAAAAGTTATCTACCCGCTCCTGAGGTTTGTCAAAGGGAAATAATTTGTCGTGGACCTTTTTGATTTTATTGACCCTGCTTTCCATCTGATGCTTTTTGGCTTTGAGAAGTTTGTTCTCCAAATGATCCACCGATTTGAAATGTTTGACTTCTTCTGCCCGAATGGTTTTCAATATAGATTGGTCGAGTTTTTTGGCTTTTT
>PWOK01000128.1 GCA_003557445.1 Halanaerobiaceae bacterium | reverse complement strand
TTTTTAAAAATTGAACCGCTTTTTTTTCAAATACTGGTTGGGTAAGAAAAAAACTTGCTCCTTTTTCAATTTTTCTTTCCATTCTTTTAATTTCTTTCTCTGGATTGTGGGAATTTATATTTAAAGCTCCTCCATAGAAAAAAGCGTCTTTACTGAATTTATCACTATTCATCTGCTGTACCAGTTCCATTAATTTAAAAGAATTCAAATCAAAAACACTTTTAATTTCATTCCTGTCACTGCTTGCTATAGGATCTCCTGTAACCAGTAATAAATTTCTAATTCCTTCAACATAAGCAGCCATTAACCTTGACTTTAATCCAATAATATTACTATCTCTACAGGCCAGATGAGGCAGGGTTTCAATCCCAATTTCCCTTTTTATCTTTGCAGATATCATTATTGAATCAATTCTTTCCCTGCCCAATGGGGAATCAGCTATAGTAATAATATCAGTTCCATTATTTTTTAAACTCCTGGCTCCCTCTAAAAAAGAATCTATATCAATATCAAAAGGAGGATCCAGTTCTACTGCGACAATTTTTTTCTTTTTCTCTAATTTTTCCTGGAATTTATTGGTCGCTTTCTCATATTTTGTTTCCCATGAAACATTTTCATTTTTTCTTTTAATTGTTTTCTTTCTTTTTTTGTTTTTATCCTGCTTTAGCTTCTCTACAATTTTTTCAATATGAAAAGGGGTGGTTCCACAGCAACCACCAATAATTCTTGCTCCCATATTTTTTATATCGATCATTACCCCTGCAAAATAATCTGCATTTTTGGTATAAACTGTTCTTTGATTTACTACTTCTGGATAACCTGCATTGGGTAAAGCTGTAAGAATACTATCTTTAAACTCCAGTTGGGAAATGATATTTTTTAGATGTGCTGGTCCCATACCACAATTGAGACCACAGGCATCAAAATTTTTATTTTTGTTGATAGAAGAAAGTAATCTCCGGGCACTAATACCTTTTCTGGTAAAACCTGTTTCATTAAAGGTAAACTGAGCAATTATATAATTATTCTTATTCTTATTTTTAATATAGGAAGCCAGTTTGTCCAGATACTTTCTATCACTAAAGGTTTCAAATAAAAAGATCCTGGCTCCAGACTGATAAAACACATCAATTATAAATTTATATTCAGCCAGAATTAAGTTTTCATCTATTTCCTTTCCTTCCTTTACTTCTGGTATAGGACCTATATCTGCTGCCAGACAGGCTTTTTTATCCTTAAGAACTTCTTCCGCTATTTTATAACCATTATCTATTATTTCTTTGAGTTTTTTTTTGTTTATATTCAGGGAAATAGTATTTGCAGAAAATGTATTGGTTCTAATCAACATAGAACCTGCATCCAGATATTGTTTGTGGATTTTTTTGATAATTTGTGGTTGGCTTTTATTGGCCAGTTCAGAAAATGTGGAATCTCTTCCCGTTAAACTTGAATAATATGTTCCCATTGCACCATCAGTAATTATAATCTTATTTTTTTTTAATAATTTTCTTATCATAGTACTCACCTGTATTCATATGTTTTTAGAAAAAATCGGGTAATATATTTTTTAGTTTTTCTAAAGCCAGAGCCCTGTGACTGATTCTGTTTTTAACAGTAGCCGGAAGTTCAGCCATTGTTTTTCCGTATTCAGGTACATAAAATAACGGGTCATAACCAAATCCATTAGTTCCCTGAGGCCTGGTGGTTATAAAACCTCTACAGATACCGCTAACAGTTATCTCTTTCTCTTTATCGGGATTAACCAGGGCCATAACACACTTAAAATAAGCTTTACGCTTTTCCCGGGGAACATTTTGTAATTTTTTAAGTAATTTTTGATTGTTTTCCTGATCAGAGGCATTTTTACCGGCATATCTGGCAGAATAAATTCCCGGTTCACCGTTAAGATATGCTACCACCAGACCGGAGTCATCAGCCAGAGTTGTAAGTCCTGTTTCTTCTGACCTTATTCTGGCCTTTTTTAAAGCATTTTTAGTAAATGTTTGCCCATCTTCAATTACTTCACCCAGATCGGGATACTGTTTTAATGAAATAAATGATATATCATCTTTTTCAAATATTCTCTTTATCTCTTCAATTTTACCCTTATTCTGGCTGGCAATTAATATTTTTTTCATTGAATCACCCCAGTGATTTTTTCTGCTCTTTAATCAAACTAAATATACCTTTTTGAGCAAAATCCAGCAAATTATCCATCTCACCTCTGGAAAAAGGAGCTTCTTCTGCTGTTGCCTGTACTTCAATTATTTCTCCCTTTTCTGTCATGACAACATTCATATCCACCTGTGCCTGAGAATCTTCAGTATAACATAAATCCAGGAGAATTTCTCCATCAACTATACCCACACTTGTGGCTGCCATAAAACATTCTAAAGGAGATTCATCCAATTCATTTTCAAGCATTGTATTAATACCATCAACTAACGCAATATAAGCACCGGTAATTGAAGCTGTTCTGGTGCCTCCATCGGCCTGAATCACATCACAATCAACCCAGATTGTTTTTTCTCCAATTTTATTTAAATCGATTATTGCTCTCAATGAACGGCCAATTAATCTCTGGATTTCTCTTGTCCTACCACTAATTTTCCCTTTGGCTGCTGCCCTGATAGTTCTGTTTTGTGTAGAACGTGGTAATAGTGAATATTCAGCAGTCAACCATCCCTGATTTTGTCCCCGTAAAAAATAGGGAACACCATCTTCAATGGAAACTGTACAAATTATTTTTGTATCTCCTGTTTCTATAAGTACTGATCCTTCAGCATATTTTGTATAATTTCTGGTTATTTTAATTGGCCTTAATTGATCTTTTTTACGTCCATCTGGTCGTTCTCCCATATATAAAACCCCTTTCAGAGAAAAGCTAAATATTTAATTTCCTTAATTATACATCAAATAAATAACAACTGCAAATGTGAATATAATTTTTAAGAAAAAATATTTTCTTCTATAAATTCCAGTTCCGGTAATTGTAAATACTTTCTTCCTTTATTTAAAAACCGGCGGGAAATACGTTTTTTATCACTTACTATAAACTGCTGTTGACTAATATTTCTTTTGTTTTCTCCATTTTTTAATAAATTCTTTTTTTCCATTATATTCCTGATTTCTTCAGCCATGGCCATACCAGAACTAATTAATTTTACCCTTTCACCCATTACTTTTTCTATTACCGGTATAAGATAGGGATAATGAGTACAACCTAAAATCAAAACATCAATTCCAGTCTCTCTTAATCCATCAAGATATCTGTGGGCCTGTTTTTCAACTTCAGAACCTGAAAATTTGCCCGCTTCCACCAGTCTGACAAATTCAGGACAGGCTGCAGAAAAGACTTTTAGACTGTTATCAATTTTCTGCAGTGATTTTTGATAGGCCTGGCTATTAATGGTTCCCTCTGTTCCAATTATACCGATCTTTTTATTCTTACTAAACTGATATGCTGTTTCTGTGACACTTTCTATTGTACCAAAAACAGGTACTGAATATTTTTCTTTTACCAGATCAAGAGCAGCAGAAGTGGCTGTATTACAGGCAAGAACTATTGCCTTTGCTTCTTTTTCTTCCAGCAGATAATCAATAATCTTAAAAACAAAGGACCTTACCTGATCAAGCATTCTCGGTCCATAGGGAAGATGCAGGGTATCTCCATAATATACTATGTTTTCTTCAGGTAATACATTGACTATTTCTCTGGCTACAGTCAGGCCTCCCACCCCTGAATCCAGCATACCTATTGGTTTGTTTTTATCCATGTTTTGGTCATCTCCTTATTCCCTGATTACCTTTTTATCATTTTATTTCTTTTCTTTTTTATTGTTCCTTTTTTATACTTTTAACATTAAAAAATGACCTGCCATAAATTGGTATCATTTTAAAACAGGTCATTTTAATTTAATATCATTCAGTTGATTACAGAAGCAAATAGATTACTCATTAATAAGTTCAAAATCTGCCTCAAGAGGTTGGGATAGATCCATATGTCCCACCAGGGTTTCCACTTCTTCTCCAGCAATTATTATTCTAACTTTATCAATTTCATCAAACTGAATTAGTGTATTTACTATTGAATAAACAGTCATTATTTCTCCAGAACTTCCTCCCCAGTGATTATCTATCAATTTCTGATTAAAATTAACAGTAGAAAGACCATTTTCAACTGTCAAATCAATAACCTCAACTCCCTCAGGAATTGTCGGGCTAAGATTACCTGATTGTGGCCCCTTTATTAATTCCTGTACTGTCTTAATATATATTTTGTCACCATCAATAGTTCTGGTCTCAGGAACTAAATACATTGCTTCCCTGTCAGAAAAATATAATTTCACCTCTAATTCTTCATCCACAACCGGATCATCTTCAAAATCAACAAAAATAATTATGGATAAAATTCCAAGTAATAAAACAGCTATTATGATAATAATTTTAGAAATATTCATTACTGATTATCCCCCTCTACATATTTTAATATTCCTCTGGCAATACCATCAGCAGCCCTGTTACGGAAAACAGAACTTGATAATAATGTTTCCTCATGAGAATTTGATAGAAAAGCAACTTCTACCAATATAGCAGGCATTTCAGTATATCTGGTTACAAAAAAGTTTGCCTCTTTTATACCTCTATCCGGCCTGTTTATTTCAGAAACCAGTTGATTATGAACTGCTTTTGCAAATGATAAACTTCCTGTTACTTTATTAGGATCAATATAGGTTTCAGTACCCTCTGAATATCTATTAGTAGCAGCATTGGCATGAATACTCACAAAGAGAGCTGCCTCATTTTCATTGGCAATTTTTACTCTTTCATTTAAAGATAAAAATTCATCTGTCTCTCTGGTCATTATAACTTTATCAACAGAATCCTCAATTTTCTCTCTTACTCTTTTAGCAATATCAAGTACAACTTCTTTTTCTGTTAATCCTGAAGAGCCAACCGCTCCCGGATCAAAACCACCATGTCCGGGATCAAGTATTATAATATATTCATCTCTGATAACTTCTTTTGTGGCCAGAGAAATATTAATTTTATTATCTGGTATCTGTGATAATTTTTCATAACCATAAAAATCTTCTAGTTCAAACCTGATTTCTGTTTTTTTAAGATCATTCTCCTGATAATTATCAAAAGTTATATCCTTTATTATTCCTGCAGGTTGAGGGATTAAATCTTCTGTTATTCCTTGTTCCAGGCCTTCTATAAATATAATTATATTGTTTTCTTGCTGTACAACTTCATAAGTGCTTTTACCTGTTAATGAGATATCAATATCAGTATACATATCACCATCAACTATATTGATATTATTTACTTTATCAGTAAAATATATCAAATATTCAAAGATGTTTTCTTCTTTTTCGGTAACAATCCAGTTATAACCGGTGGTTTGATTTAGATCAGCCACTATTCTAAGCCGATCATCATTAAAATAAGAAGTTCTGATTTTTTCTAAGAGATCATCTTCTATTGTTAATTCACCGGGAACAGATTCTTTTTTCTCCACATTAATTATATCCACAACCAGTCTGTCAGGATCAGTTAGAGTAAATATTTCAGAATCAATTTGTCTGCTGGTGGTGATTTTTATTG
>PWOK01000285.1 GCA_003557445.1 Halanaerobiaceae bacterium | reverse complement strand
TGAAATTTTAAGAATTTGTCCGGTGATTTCTTTAACCTGGGTTATGCTTCCCGGGGTAGAGTTAATTCTGGAATCATATACAGTCTGAATTGAATCAATAATTATCAATTTATATTTATCGTTATTTTTTATCAGATTTTCAATTTTACTATATTCACTTTCAGCAAGTATCATTAGTTTATCATTTATTGTGTTCAATCTTTTGGCTCTTAATTTTATTTGTTGATCTGACTCTTCTGCTGAAACATAAAGAACCTGCCCGTGTACCTTACTAAAAAGGAAAGCCACCTGCAGTATCAGGGTTGATTTCCCAATACCAGGGGCTCCTCCTAACAAAATTAATGATCCTGTAACTATTCCGCCTCCAAGTACACGATCCAGTTCTCCTATACCTGTGGACATACGTGAACCGGATATAGATTTAATTTTGTTAATTGGAACAGGATCTTTTATGACCATATTTTCCGCAATATTACTGGAATCGGCTTTTGCCTTATCGAATTTTTCAAATGAATTCCACTTACCACAATTTGTGCATTTACCCATCCAGTTTGGAGTTTTATAACCACATTCCTTACATTTATAATATTCTTTGTTTCTGGCCATATTTTAAATTCTCCTGTAAAATATATTTAAACTATATTCCTTTTTATTATAACATTTTTACATGATTTTTACAAGAGAAATTAAGCATCAACTTTTTTAAAAGTTAATTCATTATCTTCTACATCTATTCTTATAGTATCTCCTTCTTCAAAAGATTTTTCTAATATTTTTTCTGATAATCTGTTTTCTATATGTTTTTGTATTGCCCGTCTCAGAGGCCTTGCTCCATATTCTTCATCAAAACCTTCATCCACAAGTTTTTCTTTGGCAGATTCTGAAATATCTATACTCATTTCTTTTTCTACCAGTCTTTCTCTGAGATCATCAAGCATCAGATCTACTATTTCTTTAATATGGTCTTTATTTAATGAATGGAAAACTATAGTTTCATCAAGTCTGTTTATAAATTCAGGTCTAAAGGTTTTGCGTAATTCAGTCAAAACCCTGTCTTTCATATTTTCATATTCTTTTTTTTCATCATCCTGAGTTTTAAAGCCCAGTCTTGATTGATTTTCAATAAAATTGGCTCCAACATTGGAAGTCATTATGATAACTGTGTTTTTAAAATCAACCTTGCGTCCATGGGTATCTGTTAAAGAACCATCTTCGAGTATCTGTAATAAAATATTAAATACCTCAGGATGGGCTTTTTCAATTTCATCAAAAAGTACTACTGAATAAGGTCTTCTTCGTACAGGTTCTGTTAATTGTCCCCCTTCTTCATGGCCTACATATCCAGGGGGTGAACCAACCAGCCTTGATACAGAATGTTTTTCCATATATTCAGACATATCAATTCTTATCATAGCATCTTCATCATCAAACATTGCTTCAGCAAGTGTTCTTGCCAGTTCTGTCTTTCCTACACCTGTTGGTCCCAAAAATACGAAAGAACCAATAGGTCTTTTGGGGTCTTTTAAACCGGCTCTTGCTCTTCTTACTGCCTGTGATACTGCTTTAATTGCTTCATCCTGCCCTACAACTCTTTCGTGTAATTTATCTTCTAAGTTCAATAACTTAGCAGTTTCTGCTTCTTCAAGTTTATTTACTGGAATTCCGGTCCAGCTGGAAACTATATTGGCAACATCTTCAACTGTTACCACTGAATCATTTCTACCTTTTTTTTGTTCCCATTCTTTTTTTGTTTCTTCAAGCTTTTTATTAATTTCTTTCTCCTTATCTCTCAAATCAGCAGCTTTTTCAAATTCCTGATTTTTAACAGCTGCTTCCTTTTCTTTTCTTATTTCTTCAAGTTTTTTATTCAAATTCTTATATTCAGATGGTCTTGTATTATTACGCAACCTGACTTTAGAAGCAGCTTCATCAATCAAGTCAATTGCTTTATCAGGTAAATATCTCGCTGTTATATATCTGTGTGACATATTGACTGCTGCTTTTATAGCTTCATCAGATATTTTAACTTTATGATGAGCTTCATAGGAATCACGTAATCCTTTCAGTATATCGATGGATTCTTCAGGTGAATTTTCTTCTATTAATATTGATTGAAACCGCCTTTCCAGGGCTGCATCTTTTTCAATATATTTTCTGTATTCATCCAGAGTAGTAGCTCCAATAGCCTGCAATTCTCCTCTGGCCAGAGCCGGTTTCAGCATGTTTGCTGCATCAATTGCTCCCTCTGCAGCTCCAGCACCAACTAGGGTATGGAGTTCATCTATAAACAGGATAACATCTCCACTTTCAATTATATCATTCATTACCCCTTTTAATCTTTTTTCAAATTCTCCCCTGTATTTAGAACCTGCAACCAGGGAACTGAGATCAAGGGCAACCACTCTTTTTTCAAGCAATAATTCAGGAACATTTTCTTCAACAATTCTTTCTGCAAGGCCTTCAATTATTGCTGTTTTACCTACTCCTGGTTCTCCAATTAAAACAGGATTATTTTTTGTCCTCCTGCTTAACACCTGAATAACTCTCTCTATTTCTGTATCCCTGCCTATCACTGGATCCAGTTGATCATCTTTTGCCATTTCTGTAAGATCTCTACTGTATTCATCAAGGTCGGGAGTATCTTCTTCTTTACCTGGTATTCCTGCTGTTCCTTTTTTCTTTTGTCCACCAACCATTTCTATGATTGTTTTCTTAATATCAGTAAGGTCACCATCTAACAGTGACAGTATTCTTACGGCAACTCCTTCTCCTTCTCTTAATAAACCAAGCAATATATGCTCGGTTCCTATATAATTATGACCAAGTCTTCGTGCTTCATCCATTGATAGATTTAAAACTTTTTTACAACGAGGAGTTAAAGCTATTGATCCAGTTGTTTTTTGTTTGCCTCTACCAACCATATTTGTTACTTTTTCAGTTACCTTTTCTTCTGTTATATTTTTCCGGGAAAGAACCTTAGCAGCAACTCCTTCACTTTCCTTAACAAGTCCCATCAATATATGTTCTGTTCCTACATAATTGTGATTCAATTTTGCAGCCATTTGTTCAGCCAGACTTAAAACTTTTCTTGCTCTTTCAGTAAATCTTCCGAACATTTATATCACTCCCTATTAATCAATATTTGTTTTCAAAATTATTTCTTATTAATGTTGCTCTTTTAATATCTCTAATATCTGCATCAAGTTCCTTTCCTTCCATTTTTTGCAAATGAGCAGGTCTAATTAAAATTAATAATTTGCTTAATACTTTAGGATCAATATCTTCAATAATACCCATATCCATTCCCAGTTTAACCTGAGATAATAATTTCATTGCTTCCTCACCTGATAATTTATGAGCATACTTTAAAATACCATAAGACCTCATGATTTTATCTGTAATTTTAATTTCCTGTTCTTCTAATAATCTATGTCTGGTTTTTTTCTCTTCTTCAATTATTTGAGTTGTAACACTTTTTAAATTCTAAATCATATCCTGTTCATTATTACCCAGTGTTACCTGATTTGAAATCTGATAGATATTCCCTGTGGAATCACTACCTTCACCATAAATCCCTCTTACTGCTAAACCAAGTTTTGATATAGCTCCCAGCATTTTTTTTATATTGTTGGTTAAATTTAAAGCTGGTAGATGTATCATAATTGAAGCACGCATTCCTGTACCAAGGTTTGTAGGACAGGTTGACAAATAACCCCATTTTCGAGAATAAGCATAATTAATTTTTTCTTCCAGAATATCATCAATTTGATTTGCTTTCTCCCAGCACTTTTCCAGCTGTAAGCCAGGTTTTAAACTTTGTATTCTTAAATGGTCTTCCTCATTTATCATAATACAAATATCTTCTTTATCATTTAAAAAAAGGCCTGCTTCAGCATCTTTTTTTATGTGAGCAGGACTGGTTAAATTTTTCTCAACCAGTAACTGTTTTTCTACTTCAGGTAATTCATTAATATTTATATAATATAGTTTTGGGTCTTTTTTATCATTTAATGTTTTCTTCACCAGATTAATTACTTTCTGAAGATCATCCCTGCTGGCATTATTGGGAAAAGGAATACTTTCAAAATTTCTGGCCAGCCTAATTCTACTGCTTAATACAATATCATGTTCAGGTCCATTACCTGTAATCCACTGGCTTAAATATAAATTTTCTTTTTGCCTGGCCATATTTACTCCCTCCCCATCTCTTCTTTCAGCTCATGAATTTTATCTCTTAATTCTGCTGCTTTTTCAAAATTTTCTTTTTCTACTTCTTCAGACATTTCTTCTCTTAGTTTTGTAATCTGTTTTTCTATTCGCAAATCCCCACCTTTTCTTTTGGGAACTTTTCCCTGGTGTTTTTTACTTCCATGAATTCTTTTAATTAATGGTTCCAGTCTATCCCCAAAATTATCATAACATTGAGCACAACCCAAAAGTCCTTCTTCACTAAATTTATTATAGGTCATACCACATTCCTGACATTTGAGGGATTCTTCATCTTTAAAAGATGAACTTAAATCAGAATTTAAAAAACCGGCAAGTAAGTTCTGAAATGAAAATGGTTCACTTTTAAAAGAAATATGTCCTGTCTTTTCAGCACAGTTTTCACATAAAAAGATTTCTGTTTTTTCACCATTAATTATTTTGGTTAGGTGAACAGAAGCTTCTTCTTTTTCACATTTCTGGCATAACACATTTATTCCTCCTCATCAATATTCTTTAATATGACCTTTAACATACCTTTTAATATTCTTCCCCTTAAGAAATCTCTATAAGGAAGTTCAACTTTTAAGGTATTTCTATTTACTGCCTTTTCCATTAACTGTTTTACTCTTTCTGTTATTAAATCATTTTCATAAAGTCTTTCTATAATACCTTCAGCCTGTTTTTGGGGAACTGCTCCATCAAGTCTTGAAATAATATTCTGGATGGTTTCTGTTTCAGAATCAATTTTAATTCTGATAATTCTAATATAACCACCCCCACCACGCTGACTTTCTACCAGATAACCCTTATCAACAGTAAATCTGGTATCTAAAACATAATTTATCTGAGATGGTGCACAATCAAATTCATCTGCCAGCCTGTTCCTTTTTATTTCAATTTTTCCCTGGTATCTTTTAAGAAGTTTTCTGAAATACTGTTCAATTTGATCAGATAAACTTACCATATTAAAACCCCCAAAATTGTCTTTGACTTATTTTGACCTTATTTATATAATAAACTTTTATCCACTTAATTGCAAACATCCTTATAATTAAATATAAACAATATACACAAGTTTTATGCATGGATTTATAATTAACTCTTTCTTTCATATAAATACTCATGATAACTACATATTAGAAAATATATATTGTTTTTTGATTTTTCTGATATTTTCTAATATAAAAATGGCTCCCCGAGTAGGACTCGAACCTACGGCAAGATGGTTAACAGCCATCTGCTCTACCAACTGAGCTATCGGGGAACATTTTATTATTAAAATAACCTTTTTTTATGATATTTATACTTTATAAAATAAGATTTCGGCGGTGACCTACTCTCCCACAGGGTCTCCCCTGCAGTACCATAGGCGCTGGAGGACTTAACTACTGTGTTCGATATGG
>PWOK01000312.1 GCA_003557445.1 Halanaerobiaceae bacterium | reverse complement strand
GAAGTTTTGATAGACCATTAAGTCCCGAAAAATGGAATCAGGTTACAAAAGCACGTGAAAAATCCTGGAAACAGGGGGATGATTCTTTTGCTTCCTGAATTAAGCAGATCTTACCCCTGTTTTTTATTTATCTTTGTTGTTCAAGATACCTGTTAAACTCTTCAACTTCTTGATTATATTCTTCTGCAAATTGATTAAAATCAGCTGTCTGTCCAATTGCATCATATATTTCCCAGGTTTTCAAAAGAGCTGTAGCTCCAAAAAAAACATTACGTACTTTTTTGTTTTCCTGAAAATAACCAATTGTAAATAGACCTACTTCACCAATTAAAAACAATGCTCCCCTGGACCAGTTGCCTGCATAATAATGACCTGCTGAAGGAATTGCTGTGGAAAGTACTCCTGTAAATATTTTTGACTTTTTATTTATTTTTTCCATGGGGTCTCTTTCGGGTTCCAGATACTGTAATTCCCAGTAAGCATCTGTTCCCTTTAAATCATCATTATTTTGAAGATAATCAATTACTCTTCTTCCATAACTATCCCTCATGCCCGGGTCAGCTTGATAATCCAGTAATTTAAAAATAACATTCTGATTAGGATTATATTCAGCAGCAAACATTAAGGGTGTTGCCCCCCTGTAGTCTCTGGCATTAACATCTGCTCCTGCCTCAAGCAATAAAGTGAGAATTTGTGTATTGGTCCTGTTCTCTGCTGCCTGCATCAGGGGTGTTTTTTTCTGAACAGATTGATGATTAACATATGCCCCTTCTTCTATTAATCTTTCCAGTATTCTCACATTATTATTAATCACAGCATAGGCCACAGTATTTAACCCCAGGTTATCTTCTACATGTATATCAGCCCCTGAATCCAGTAATAGAGCAACCAGAGGATAATAATCCCATCTTTCCAGAGCATACAATAGGGGAGTTTTACCTCTATTTGTTTTTTGGTTTACATCGGCCCCATTTTCTATTAATTTTTTTATAATATTATAATTATATCTGTTTTTTATAGCATATATTAAAGCATTTTCATTATTGTTATTTGTAGCATTAATATCAGCATTGGCTTCGATTAGTCTTTCTATAAAATTTTCTCTATTATTATCTACAGCATGTATTAAAGCAGTATTTCCAGAAGCATCTTTAGTATTAAGGTCTGCTCCTGATCTTATCAATCGATTTAGTAAAAATTCATTTCTACTGTGTTTGCTGAGATACATTAAAGGAGTAAATCCCTGATTATCTTTTATATTAAGCCTGCTTCCCGCATTTAATAACATTTCAACTGATTCTGTTCTTTGTTGTTGTATGGCAATCATTAATGCAGTTTGACCTGCATTATTTCTTATATTTACATCAGCATCATTAACAATAATAGATTTAATCACATCAACATTTCTATTATAGGCAACAGCATACATTAAAGCAGTCCAACCCCTATTATCCCTGGCATTAATATTGGCTCCTTCCCAGGTTAATATTCCTATTATGTAGGGATCATTATTATACCTGGCTGCTTTCATTATTGGGGTTCTCCAGTTAATATCTCTTTGATTTATATTAACACCTTTATTTATGGCTTCAGTAATTTCCTGACGATTTCCTGTTCTGCATAATTCAAAAAAATCTATTTCTTCCTCAGCCTGAATGTTTACAGGATACAAAACAGCAATTAAAACAATTATTATCAAATATAAAAAAATGCTTTTATAATTTTTCATCCCTTATACCCCCTGATTTTATATTTTAAAAAAACAACTCCTATAAATTTAATTGACTATTATCCTTGATTTAATCTCAAATAAATGATAAAATATTAATAATACAGTACTTATATAAGGAGGCTTATCAAATGTTAAAGAAAACCGGTAATGTCTGGGGAACATGTCCAGATTGTGACAGTGGAAAGGTAAAACCTTTTAACACAAATATAATAATCATAGCAGCCTGGATTATTATTGCATTTTTGTTTATGTGGAATCATACTGTAGGTTTTTTCTCCAGCCCAGTGGCTGTTATTATTACTGTTGTATTTTTATTAATGGATAAATTTGATAAAAAGATATTAAAATGTGAAGACTGTAATAAATTTTACATTTATGACGTCAACAAAAAGAAGTAATCAGTAAAAGTAATATTAATAAATGATAGCAAAAACAGGGCCAGCCAGTGGACCTGTTTTTTTTTATTTAAAATTGATTCAAAAGATTTACCATTTCTATAAAATTAAGGGCTGCATCAAACCCCTTATTACCTGCTTTGGTTCCCGCTCTTTCTATAGCCTGTTCTATTGTATCAGTAGTCAATACTGCAAAAATTACTGGAATATTACTATCAAGTCCAACTTTGGCAATACCCTTGGCCGCTTCAGCTGCCACATAGTCAAAATGAGGAGTATCCCCCCTTATTATAGCTCCCAGACAGATAATCCCATCAAATTTACCGGATTGGACCATTTTTTGTGCTGTTAAAGGAATTTCATAAGAACCTGGAACCCAGACAATACTAATATCTTCATCCAGTACCCCATGACGTTTTAATCCATCAAGTGCTCCATCAAGCAATTTACTTGAAATAAATTCATTAAATCTACCTATAACTATACCTGCCTTCAGTCCCTGACCTGTTAAATCACCTTCATAAATTTTTGTCATAATTTTTCACTCCCTTTTTTTTATTCTATATTATCAAGCAAATGTCCGAGTTTATCTTTTTTTGTTTTTAAATAATCTTTATTTTCACGGCTGGGATCAATTTTCAAAGGAACTCTTTCTACAACATTCAAGCCATAACCCTCAAGTCCTACAATTTTTTTGGGGTTATTTGTAAGTAATCTGATAGAACTCAAACCAAGATCTACAAGAATTTGTGCTCCTATACCATAATCTCTTAAATCAACAGGAAAACCAAGGGCAATATTTGCTTCTACAGTATCCATCCTTTTTCCTGTAAACAGTAAGCCTTGATCTTATTGGATAAACCTATACCCCTGCCTTCCTGACGCATATACAATAAAACTCCTTCTTTTTCTTTTTCTATCATATTCAGTGCTGTTTTTAACTGATCTCCACAATCACACCTTTTAGAAGAAAAAACATCTCCTGTTAAACATTCTGAATGAACTCTGGTCAGTACATTTTTTTTACCATTAACCTCACCTTTTATGAGAGCAACATGTTCCAGATCATTTATTTCAGTACCATATATTTTGATTTTAAAATCTCCAAATCTTGTCGGTAATTCGGCTTCTGCCTTTTTTATTATCAGTTTTTCTTTGCTTTTTTTATATTTAATAAGATCCTCAATAGTAATTAATTTCATATTATGTTCAGAAGCAAATTCTTTCAGATCAGGTAAACGGGCCATGGATCCATCATCCTTAATTATTTCACATATTACACCTGCAGGTTTCATCCCTGCCATTCTGGCCAGTTCAACTGCTGCTTCAGTATGACCAACTCTTCGGAGTACCCCCCCTTTTTTTGCTCTCAATGGAAAAACATGTCCTGGTTTTTTGAAATCTTCTGGTTTACTGTCAGGATCAACAAGTTTTTTTATTGTTAGGGCCCTTTCTCCGGCTGAAATACCGGTACCTGTCTCCCTGTGATCAACAGAAACTGTAAAACCTGTTTCATGGGTATCAGTATTGTGGTTGACCATTGAAGGTAATTCTAATTCATCAATCCTTTTATCCTCAAGAGGTACACAAACCAGTCCTCTTCCATATTTGATCATAAAATTTATACTATCTCGGTCTACTTTTTCAGCAGCCATAACCAAATCTCCTTCATTTTCTCTATCTTCATCATCAACTACTATAATCATATTTCCTTTTTTTATTTCCTCCAGTGCCTCCTGTATTGAATCCAATTAAATACCCCCTAGATTATAAGAAACCTTTATTTTTTAAAAATTCTTTATTAAGAACACTATCATCTTTTGTCTGCTGATTATCTCCAATAATTTTATATACATATTTACCAATTAAATCTGTTTCAATATTTACTCTGTCTCCTGGTTTCACATACTGTAGATTTGTCTCTTTCCAGGTTTCAGGTATCAAAGAAACTTTCAAAGAATTTTTATCAACTTTCATTATTGTTAGACTTACTCCATTAATGGCTACAGAACCTTTATCAACCATATATTTTTCCAGCTCATCAGTTATATTTATGGTAATCAGATAGGCATTTTTTTCCTGTGTTATGTTTTTTATTAACCCTGTATCATCAATATGACCGGTAACCAGATGACCACCAAAAAAACTATCAATTTTGACAGGTTGTTCCAGGTTAACCCTGGCTCCTTTTTTTAAATCCTGAAGATTGGTTTTTTTAACAGTTTCTGGCATAACATCTGCTGTAAAGGAGCTCCCGGTAAATTGAACAACTGTTAAACATACACCATTGACAGCAATACTTTCCCCTCTGGTAATTCCATTCAAAACCTGACTGGCTTCAATTTTTAATTGATATTTGTTTTTTTTCTCAATTTTATTCTTTAAGGAACCTGTTTCCTGAATTATACCGGTAAACAATAAAATCACCCCTGAAAATAAGCTTTGATAAGTAAATCATCATCAACTTTTTCTATTTTAATATCTTTAAGTTGTTTAACATCTTTCATCCTATGAGGTCCTTTTCCCCTGAAAGTAGAAATACCATCATTACCTCCATATATCCTGGGGGCAATAAAACAATAAAATTTATCAACAAGATTTTCTCTTAGAAATGAATAGTTGACCATACCTCCACCTTCAACCAGAATACTCCCAATTTTTCTTCTATGACATTCTTTTAATAATTTTTTAAGGGGTATTCTATCCCTGGTTTCCAGTTTGAAAGACATTATCTCGATTCCAGTCTTTGACTCCAATCTTTGTTTTTTATCATCAGAAATATTTTTTCCAGTAACCAGAATTGTATTTTTAGAAGATTTTTGATTAATTATTCTGGCCTTTTCATCAATCTCCAGGTAAGGGTCAAGAATTATCCTGATACAATCCTCTCCTTCCTGCCCAGGAAGCCTGGTATTTAACCTGGGATTATCCTTTAATACTGTATTAATCCCCACCAGAATTGCATCTGCTTTATTCCTTAATTTATGGCCATAAAGACGGGCTTTTTCACCTGTAACCCATTGGGAATCACCATTAACTGTTGCCAGAAAACCATCCAGTGTTTGAGCAGCCTTCATATATATAAAGGGTAAGTCAGAAGTAATATATTTAATAAATACTTCATTTAATTTTCGGCATTTTTCTTCCAGAACACCAATTTTAACATCTAACCCTTTTTCACTTAGTTTTTCGATACCTTTTCCACAGACAAGTTGATTGGGGTCTTTCATTCCCACAACAACTCTTTTTATATCACTTTTTATT
This sequence comes from Halanaerobiaceae bacterium, assembly GCA_003557445.1. Next base: position 229 of record PWOK01000312.1, on the reverse strand, counting down.
ATTTGAAGATTACAGGGACCGGTTTTCCCATGATGACAGCATGGTTCAAGATTAACATAAAGGGTAGCATTTTTAGATTTTTCACCAGCTTCCTTTAAAGCATAAACCTCTGCATGTGGGCCTCCATATTCTTTATGATATCCTTTACCAATTATTTTGTCATTTTTAACAACAATAGCACCAACCAGTGGATTGACTCCTGTTTTACCTTCTCCTTTTCTGGCTAATT
>PWOK01000238.1 GCA_003557445.1 Halanaerobiaceae bacterium | reverse complement strand
CCCAGTAATAAGGGGATAATACTACCACCGGATAAACCAATTTTGTTAAATATACCATCAATTAATATTCCCAGTCTTGGTAAATAACCACTATCCTCTAAAATACTGAGGGCAGTGTAAAATGAAAAAAGATATGGTAAAACAAGACCAAAAGGCCACTCTAAACCTTTGATTAAGAAACCATAATCTCCAATTAATATATTTCGGACAACTCCTGCCGGAATTATTGCCTCTATCATCATTATTATCTGGGGAAATATAAAAATTTCAAAAAAAGGCATAATCAAATACTGTCGCAAACCCATTCCCAGACCAACTACAATAGCAAATATTATACTTAAAATTATTATTGCCAGTGGTAAACCGGGCCAGGGTTTTACCAGAAGTTCTCCCCATTTTTCACGTCTTAAGTATTTAAAATTATCAGCTCTACTGTCTTTTATTTTTACCAGTTCTGTTAATTTTTCTGCATTGTCCCAGTTTATATTTATTTTTACATTTTTACTTTTTTTATCATTTTTAATTACCCTATTAACCAATTCTTTAATTTTACCCAGACCATCTCCTCTGATTGCTACACTGGTCATTACAGGAATATTTAATCTACTGGATAATAAATCTATATCCACTTTATATCCTTTTTCTTTTAAAAGATCAATACGATTGATAACAACAACTGTGGGTAATTTTTTTTCCAGTAACTGTAATAATAAATATATACTGCTTTCTAAATTACTGGCATCAAGAACACAAATTACAGCTTCCGGTTTTTGAGCCAGCATATCCACAGCTACTTTTTCAGCTTTATTGGTGGCATCAAGAGTATAGGTTCCCGGTACATCAATTAAAGAAAACTTTTCATTATAGAGATTAAAACTTCCCTTTTTATACTCTACAGTGGTTCCCACATAATTGGATATACCTACATCCAGTCCAGTAAGATTATTAAAAATTACACTTTTACCAACATTGGGAGGGCCAATTAGTAATATTTTTTTTTGCTTATCTCTTTTTTTATTAATTGACATTTTTTACACCTTTAATTTTTATTCTTTTTCCCAGATCTCTACTAATAGCTACATTTCTCCCCTCAATTTCTACAATCAAAGGTCCTCCCCAGGGTTGTTTTGCTTTAAGTTGAATTTCTTTTCCTTTTCTTACCCCCATGGGTGCCAGTAATAGATTATCCGGTGTAGAAGTAATAACTGCTTTTTTACCTCTATTTAAACAGCATAATCCATTACAAAATTCCCTGTTTTTTCTATGTTTTTGTCTATTTCTTTTAGCAAACATAAGTAACACACCTCATCCTTTTATTTTTTCTATTATAATTGATTCTTTAGCAAAATCCTGTTTAATTATTTTATAATTTATTCCATTAAAAATTGCAGGATCAACTTTATTATAGAATCTGGTTAATATTCCATCTGGATTTCTATATATCAGTTTTTTGCCTGGTTTAAGTTGTTTTAATAAATTTTTGATTATTATTTTTTTGGGAAATACATGTAAAGAAAGCCAGATTACATCATGATCATCTGTTTTTATTTTTAAACCATCATCCTCTTTTATTTTGATTTTTTTTGTTAAACCTTTCTTTTCTATAAGTTTTGAGGCAGCTGAAATTGCATATCGGTCATTATCAATACCTTTAATCTGATAACCCTTTTCAGCCAGCATAATCGCAGTTAAAGGTAATGAACCACAACCAATATGTAGTATATTCATTCCTTTTTTTAATTTAGCTTCTTTTATTTCTCTCTTCACAAGTTTATTATAGAATAGATTTTTATATATTCTGGATGATAAAATTCTTTTACTTCCCAGATATTCAAGTGTTTTTAGCATTTTTAATATTTTTTTGTTAATATTATATTTTTGTAAACTATATTCTTTGATTTTTACTTTATCTATTATTTTCAATTTTTAAAACCTCCATTTGTCTGTATTTTAATATTTTTATATATTATTAAATATGAAGCAGCAATAATTGATAATATTAAAGGAAACCAGTAAGTTATTAAGCGCAGGACCAGGGCAACTGATAATCCTTCAGCAAAATAAAAACCATTCCAGCTAAAAAGTAAAGCTATTGTTCCTTCAAAGGTTCCCAATCCACCAGGTGAAACAGGCATAATTCCTGCTAAATAGGCAATATAAGTAACCAGGATAATAAATAATATTTCCACATTAAAACCCAGCATTCTGGACACCAGATATAATTTCAAGGGATACAATAACCAGATAAACAAAGAAATTAATAATAACCAGTATTTTTGTGAGTTCAAAAGTAAATCTGAGGATTTTTTTGAACTTTTACTGATAAAACTGACTACTTTATTTAATTTCTTAAATTTAAATATAAAAACATCTTTTCTTTTACCAAGTTTGTAATAAATTGCACAAATAATAACAAATATAAGTACTGTAATTAAATAAATAATATAAACAAAGTCAGGTAAAAAATATTTATAAAAAGACAATAATATAACAAACAGACATAAAAATAAAAATGGTAGTAGAATAATAAATTTTTGCATTACTATTATTGATGTTAAATCATTTGAATTTAAATCAGTTTTTTGATATAAAAGATAGGCTTTTGCTGTCTCCCCTCCCAGTTTTGAAGAAGGAGTTACACTTTCCACAAAACTACCCGTGAGAATGATAGTGATCATTTCCCAAAAAGTTATTCTATTATTCCTTAGTTGTATCAAATAAAACCATTGATATACTGTTAATAATAAGGTTCCTATTTGCAAGATTATTAATATTATTATCGTTGATAGATTAACCTGTTTAATAGTTATAATTATTTGGTCAAGCCCTGTATATATTGTTAAAGTGGAGAGAAATAAAATTCCTGTTATCCATAAAATAATCTTTTTATTAAATATTATTTAGAAACCCCCTTTACGAACAAAACAGATTTATTAAAGGTGATCATTTTTTGTTTAACTGCTTTATGATACTTATAATTATCGGGAATTGTATCATATTGACTCTGAAAAAAATCACGGGCTTTTCTGAAAATAATATGTGTTAATGGATCAGAGTTTGTATAAATGTTTTCCATTATTTCTTTTTTGGGGTCTGCCTGTAAGGCTATTATTATTTTTGTATAGCCAACAGGATCATATTTTACTCCATCTTCCTTTTTGATCTTAATTTTATCAGTAAGCCCTAGATTATCAATACATTTTCGGGCCTGTTGACAGGCATTGTTATCGATATCTATTGCTGTAACCTCTGCTCCTGTTAGTCTGGCAATATAAACAGCTGTAAAAGGCATTGCACCACATCCTATATTTAAGACCCTATCTTTTTCTGTTATCTGCCCCAGTTTTATTTCCTTTTTTAATATAAATTTGTAGGGCCAGGAATAAATTTTAAAAAACAGGGGAAATCTATTTAATTTCTTCTCAAAAATAGCCACAACTGATTTTATCAATCTCATATACTCCTCCCTTTGAAAACCATTCTCAATAAGGTTTAAAAAAAGACCCCTTAAAAAAGTATTTAGATTCACAAGGTATTATCTATTATTAATTAATGATTATGATTTTCATTATCATTATTATTTTATTATACTTTTCCTGAATAATCAACCCGTATATATTATTATTAAAACCTCTTATAAGCCTTTTACTAAGTTTTTATCAGTTAAGCTTTAAATAATGTAGTTTTTAATCATATATTTATTCACTGGTTATAAATAATATTTTGTTAAAAAATTAAAGGATAATACCCAATCATATGGAATAAATAAAAAAAGGAGTGATAATAATGGCTTTTACATTACAAATTGGTGATCAAGCACCAGATTTTTCGCTAAAAGCAACTGATGGTAATACTTATTCTCTTGATGATTTTAATGATGCTAAAGTATTAGTTGTGTTTTTCACCTGTAACCACTGTCCCTTTGTGACTGGTTCTGATGAGGTGACAAGAAAAACTGCAGAAAAATATCAGGATAAGGGTGTTACTTTTGTTGGTATAAACTCCAACAGCAAAAACACTTATCAGGAAGATGATTTTGAACATATGGTTAAAAGAATGGAAGAAAAACAGTTTCCCTGGATTTATCTTAGAGATAAAAGTCAGGATGTAGCCCGAGCATATGGGGCATTGAGGACTCCACATTTTTATGTGTTTGATGAGGATAGAAAACTAATTTATACTGGACGGGGAGTAGATAATCCCAGAGAAGTTGAAAAAATGACAGTTAATGATTTAGATAATGCCCTCAGTGAACACCTTGCAGGTAAAGAAATCAGTACCCCGGTAACAAATCCTATTGGATGTAATGTTAAATGGGATAACAAAGATGAACACTGGATGCCTGATGAGGCCTGTGATTTAGTCTGATTTAAGTTAATTTTAATTAAAAGAGCAGGTCTTAAGTTTATCTGCTCTTTTATATTTTTTAAATGGAGGTTATTGATATGATAAAATCTTTAATTCTGGTTGGAGGTAAAGAAAAGTATCATGATCTTTTATTTGCAGGACAAACATTACAAAAAATTTTGATAGAACATGATATTGTTGCCAGTTACAGTCAGGACTTTTCTATTTTATATGATAAAAAAATAAATAGTTATGATGTAATTATTTTTTATACTCAAAATAAGCAACTCTCCCTTGATGAACAAAAAGGTTTAAAAAATTATATCCAAAACGGAAAGCTTTTTATTGCTCTCCATTCAGCAAATGTTTATGATCTCAAGAAAAATAATATATATAAAAATATTGTTGGTAGTAAATTTATTCATCATGATCCTTTTAAACGTTTTCAGGTTATTACGGATAATGAACATTATATTACTGCCAGTATTGATGATTTTGAAATTGATGATGAATTATACATTAGTGAATTTTTTTATGAACCTGATAATATACTGGCCTGGGCTATACAGGATGGAAAAAAACAACCCCTGTTATATCTGAAAAAACTTGGTAAGGGGAAAGTCTGTTATTTTGCTCTGGGGCATGATGGCCGTTCCTGGAATCATCCTTCTTTTAAAAAAATATTATGTAGAACTATTCTCTGGTCGGCTGATAATTGAATAAACAATATTTCTGCCCATCTTCATATATTATGTCCAGATCAAATTCCTCTGCTATCCAGTTAAATGTTTTTCTGTTATAAAAGCAAATATGTGTGGGATCCCATTTATACCACCAGTCTTTAAATTGATCTTTACCGGGATGAAATGATGTCATTATTGCTAAATATCCTTGTTTTTTAAGATGTTTAATTAATCTTTTTATGATCTGATAAGGATCCTTCAGATGTTCAAAAACTTCTGTTGAGGTAATCAGATCATATTTTTTGTTTTTATATACTTTTTCAGGATAAAAGTAGGGATCATAAATATCCACTTTGAATCCATCTTCTTTTAACAGGTTTGCCAGGACTGGCCCTGGACCACAGCCAAATTCTAAAATTGTTTCTATATCATCTTCATAAGGTGTTATAACTTTTGATATAAATTTTTTAAACATATTTACATAACCTGTATTTTCAGGAGTATTATCATGTTCCTGATATCTTTTTACTTCTTCCCTGGAATCAATCATTTCTTTTTCATCCAAAAAAATTAATTGACAATTTTCACAGAAATAATATTTTTGTTTAGTATTTTTGATATTTTTAATAAAATTACTGCCACATAATTTACACTGCAT
>PWOK01000164.1 GCA_003557445.1 Halanaerobiaceae bacterium | reverse complement strand
TCCAGCATCTCCAACTTGTTGAACATCAAATTCAATATCGTCTGTTGGTTTAAGCTCGACAACGTTTACGAGACCTCTAACTCTAACTTCTGTATTAGATGAAACTTCACCCAATTCTTGCTTTTTAGCAACTATAGGGTGAAAAGTGTCAAAACCTGTTCTTACATCAGCCATAATTTTATTATGATTATAATTTGTATTTTATTCGACCTTTAACCATTAACCGCTTGGTTAATTTTATTGACCGCCTCATTGGTCATATCTTCTTCTTCTTTAACTTTCTTTATTTCCTTCATAAGGTCATTTCTTCCTACAGCACTTTCATCAAAATTGACTCCAAGCTCTTTAGCAAGATTTATAAGACCTTGTGTCTTTTCGTGAATCCAAGGTTTCATCTTTCCATCTAAACTTCTTTCTTCTTTTTCCTCATCTTCTTTCGTAAGGATTCCTCTCCTTACTTTTTCAGGGTCTATTCCTTTGTTATATATTGCATCCATCTCTCTATCATTCCAAGGGATTCCATGAGCCTTAGCCCTGTTTTGAGAGACTAATTTTTCCCAATTGATACTTGTACTCATAATTTTTTAAATTAACTTCTAATTAGCTCATGAGGCGAGAAGGAGGCTCGTCTAAGCCCTTCCCGCCCCACGAGCCTGAGGAGCGGGGTTTAAGGCAGATTTATGCGGTTCCCTTACTTCCGTAAATGTAAGCAGGGTATCCACAACCAATCGTGTAGAGAAAGTCTAACGAATAATCCCAGTTCTTGTTGCTGTAAACAACATCTGGAGCGTCCAGACTTGGTTTTTCAGCAAACAAACACTTGAGAGTTTCTTCTTTAACAGCTCGGCTGTCGAGAAGATACCAATATTCGGAAGTGTCAGTTCCTTCACTATTGGAGGATAATCGAGGCCATTCAAGGATTTCAACCTTGCCGTAAAGCGGGTTAATATCATTGTTGGCACTTCCTGGTAGATATTGAGACTTAACAATCCGTTCAGCTAAATCAACTTTTTCAGGAGCAACAAGCAGAGTATCCAAATGAATTGGTCTCATAATGTTGTTGGGGTCCTTGTGAGTTTTAGCGTGAACTTGTGCTTGTCTAATAGCCTCTCTGCTAAGTTGCGGATGTTCGGTTCCGTCCTTCGTGATTACATTACTAAATGTTCCATTAGTAATAGGATTAGTATGACTCGCGTGAAAGAGTCTTAATCCATCAGGAGTGGCGGATGTTCTCGTTTCTCCGTAAGGGTCTTGATAAGAAGATTCAAATCCTCCCGCCAATTTGTCGGAAAGAGATTGGTCAACTTTATCAAAAGCGTCATCGGAGATAGACTTTACAACGGTTTTAATATCGCCGTACAAATCAAAGATTCTCATCTTCTTTGTAACGGAAGCAATACCTCCGAAGTATTCCTGAGTCCAAGTAATGCTATCACCTTGTCTTGCGTGTACTTTTGGCAGGTCTTCACCTTCGGTGACTTTCCTTATTCCAGCCATACCGTGAAGAACTTGGTGAGTGCTACTTAACCTAGAAGTGTCTTTTACATCGTAAACCTTGAAGCCAACATTTTCTGCTACCTTTCTTCGAGCAACCTCATTAAAGATTGACTGTAAGTCATCTGTGAGAGCCTCGAAGTCTTGTGTTGTTATAGGCATATTTAGTTACTTCCAGCAGTTCTATCCAGGAAGTATCCTCGAGCTTTTTTATCTGCAGCTGCTCCAACCAACTGAGTAATAACGAAAGCGTCTTCGTTATCAGTCTCAGTATTATCGTTAGCAACAGCTTCGTGGTCGGTCAAAGATTGACCGAGTCCAACTTGGTCTTGAGCGGTGTTGTTCGTACAATCAGCTTCGAATTCAACTCCTCGCACGTCAAGTGCAAGAATATAATCGCTGCTCGCACTTGAGATGTCCTGAAGAGAAACGAACCTAACGGTTCTGGTTCCTGACTCAGCTCTCTTAACTTCTCCGCCATCAAATTGAAGAGCATCGAACTTAGAAATATCTTCTCCGTCCTTAACTTTCATCTCCTTGATAAGACCAGAGTCATATTGCAGTGGTGTAAAAGCCATAATTTTAGGATACTTATGGACTTAATAATATCGACCTTTAGTCATCTTTCTTGTCCTCTTCCCCACCATACCAGCTGTCTACTGGATTTCCTTTAGGAATAATTCCACCTTTCTTTTTAGGAGGATTTCCTCCTGGAGAAAGTGGAGATTTTCCCATATATGACTGGTCGGATGCAAGTGCGGAACGTTTTTTGCTATCATTATCTTTAGGTTTGAGTTCTGGATTATACTTAAAAAGTAAATCCTTGGCATCATCCAAGTCTTGGACAATAGCTTCGGCATCATCCTTTCCTCTTTTCCCGTGATAATGTTCAACTAAACTATCCCACTTATCCGAGATTTCAGGATTTTGTTTAAGAAATTGGCGAACCGCCTTTTTCTCATTCAACTTCCTGAATTCTTCCTTAGTCATATAATCTCCCTGGGGTTCGGACTTATCTTCTTTTTGGGGAGATTGTTCTTGCATTTGTTTAAGCTTTTCTTTCGTGGAAAGAAGTCCCTCTTTGTAGTTATTCCTTTCCTCTCGGAGTTTTTCATATTCCTCCTTGGAAAGCTTAACAAACTCATCTTTTTCTGACGGACCAGTGTCAGGGAGAGATTTATCTCCTTTTAAGTCTTTCTGCGAATCTTTAGACGGTTGACCAGAATCGTCTTGGGTATCGCTCCCTTCTTTTTTTAAGTCCATTTTTTTGTCTGTGTTCATTGTTTTAAAACGGTTATTTTTACATAGCTGTTCGACTATGAATGAACAAGCCCTGGATAGGGCTAATGACTAACTCCCTTAAAAAGAGAACCAGTCATAAACCCTATCAGCTTATTCACCCTCGACCTTTATGATTTTTTATCTTTTTTTTCTTGTTGTTTTCTAAATCTTTCATCTCTCAATTTCTTTTCCTGATGTTTTATTTTCATCTGATGACTCAATTTTAAAAGTTCTTTTCTTTTTCCAACTAACATCCAATAATCTTCATCTGTCGGAAGAGATAACATTGATTTCATTATTTCTAAATCTCTCTTTCTAAAATATTCTATGAATCCAGCATGACCATATTGAGATGACAACCAGTTATCAATTAATGAACTGTCAATATTTTCAAATGTTTCTTCATTGTAAAGGAGCTTAAAAAGAATTTTTATTAATATTTTTTTAATCATATTATTCCATTGGAATTTGTGGACCTTGAATACCCCCGCCCTCTTCTTGGTCTTCTACTTCTCCTCCCATCTGTTGTTCTTGCTGTCTCATTGAACCCATCATTTCTTGAAATCTTTCAATATAATCTTCTGGGTCTTTTGCATAAGCTTCAGCAAACTGTCTGAAATATTCTTCTTTATTCGCTTGAAAAAATTCTGGAAAAAACGCGGCAAGCATTTGAAACTCTTCCTGTATTCCAACTTGAAGACGAGCCACCGATGTTTTTTCCAAACTTTCGGGAACAACATCTATCTGATATTCATATCCATCCAGATAATCGGAACTCAAAATAATCTTTTTAAAATTTCTTCCCTTTTTCTCCATAGCTTCTTCAATAGCGGAAAACTCTTTTTCAAGTTCAACCCTCTCTTCTTCAGTAATATCTCTGAATTGAATTGCTAATGTTCCTCTCTTTCTCGTTTCTGCATCTATAATTGTATTTTCAATTATAAATGTTTTATAAGCTTCTAAAACTTCACTCTCTCCTTCCTCATTTTTTTTATGAATGAGTCTCGGTTGACTATAATTCATTTTAATATTTGCCAATCTAAGTTGAAACTTTTGTCTCCACAACTCAACAAGCATTTCGTGATAAACATTTTTCAACTCTTGGATTCTCTCATTAGCAATTACAACCTCTCTGGCCGTAGCAGCCTTGTCTCCGATAATAGATGGCATACTCGGTGCTGACTCCTCTATTCCTTGCGAAAGTAGCTGTATCATCTGCACATCGGCTTGAGAGACGGATTCAATCGGCATCGGCTTAGCTTGATTAACATCATCGACATAAATTTTAGTATTTGTTGACAATAGTTCGTCTTCTATGTCGAATGCGTCCTTATTTCTCAAACCTACCAGTGTCGGTGGATTTAAATTCTTAAACCCTTTATCCATTACACTGTTAAAGTAAGTATTAAGTAAATCATACTGACCCATTAAGATGTCTGGTAAAGATTTTCCGTAGAAGAAACTCATTCCAACGAATGGCTCAAGAATTGATTTGGAAAAAGGATAAACTTTCTTTCCGTTAACTTCCCATAAAAGAGGAGCTTTTAATATAGGAATTCCGTTGGCAACAATTATATACTCGTCATTTATCTTATTGTAATATCTGATAACTTCTATCTGATTTTCTCCAGCTCTGGAAGAGGCTTTCCATTCTTCTTCTTTGTAAAATGTATCAACCTGCGAACTGAGCATTTTCTTATAAGTCTTGACATGTTCGGCGTTTTTATACTTACCAAATTCATATTGGAAAAGTTCTGGGTCATAATACTTTATCCAAGCACAATCTCTCTGGTCTTGAACTTTATTTATTGCAAAATCTCTAATAAAGAACTCAGAGAGGTCTAAAAGATGAGAAACGCACTTATCATCTATATTAACCTTTCTGGTGTCAAAGGAAACTTCTCCAGTCTCCATATTTATTTCCTTAATAAACTTCTGTTCGGCGATTGTTTTTAAATATCCTTCGTAAACAATAACGGTTCCATTAATTCCACACTCCCAAGATTCCCAAAAATGGTCAATAATAGGATTATTATTTTCGCTATAAGATGATTTTATAAGATTGTCAACTATATCTTCCCTTTGAATTGACTTCAAATCAATATCACCCGTTGCTGTACGGGCTTCAACTTTTAATTCGGGAACGGTAAGGGAAAATCCCGAAATTATTCTTTTCATTTTATCTCTAATTGTAGGAAGGGCTACGTTTGACTGCCAATCCTCTTTTCCTTGACTTTCTTTCGGCTCAACGTATGAATTAATTCTTCTTTGATTATCATTAATATAACCTATTAGGTTGCGGTCATTAAATTGAGTGTATGTTCTATTTCTCGCATTTATCATATCTCCGACCGCATCATACACCCTCTTTGTTATATCTTTGTCTTCGTCAGACAATCTAAATGTTTTCATTAAACCATTTTTAAATTATATTTTGATTCTCTTTTCTTCTTTTTTTGTTTTTCTTTTAATTTTTTCTCAAGGAACTTTTCATCCTCTCCTTTTTGTTCAACGACTCGGTCTGGGTAATAAAAAGTACAAGCTAAGGCGTCAGCAATATCTGGTGATTTAATTCCCATATTAGCGGCGACCCTCTTCGGCATTATCTCAATCTTACCACTATTATCTTTCATTCTATACATCACATTCGTAAGTTGATACCATCTCCTGTCTTCCGACAATTTTCCTCCTTGCCTTAACCATTTTCTCAAATTCCAGTAAAGCTCGGCTTTGCAATTGGAAAACATGGTTTCATCGCTCGGTCTTTCTCCAAAATGAACTCCAACGTGAGGATAACCTATCTCTCTTAATCTGGAACAAACTCCCGCTCCGACACCGATTCTATCAACAAATGCTTTCTCTTTAATATTATCATCTCCACTGTTAACCACTTCGGATGATAATCTCATCTGGTCACTCTT
>PWOK01000266.1 GCA_003557445.1 Halanaerobiaceae bacterium | reverse complement strand
AACAAGTGCTGTTTCCAGAGCAAACTCATAGGAATTATGTCTGGAATCATAGGAAATAACTGCACCCTTTTTTTTTCCATTTTCAATATAATTAATAATATAATTGGCCAGTCCCTGGGTGGTTTTTCTGACAGTATATTTATTAATACGATTTGTGCCAGCACCTATTTTCCCCCTTAGACCACCAGTACCAAATTCAAGCTCTTTATAAAATCTATCCTCTATTTCTTCTTTATTCTCTTCTATTGCTTTAATTTCCTTTTTAGTTTTTTCATCAAAATAATCACTTAAAAGCCAGTCCTTGTATCTTTCCATATAACTCAAAAGAATCATTCCTTTCTGCAAAAAAACCACTTTAAATAATTGTACTTTTAATTATATCATTTATAAAAGAAAAGTAAAACCCTTAAATTATTCAAAAAATCTATTCAGTATTTACCGAATAGATTTTTATATAAATAAATTGTTTTAGTTTATTTGAAAACTATAAAATTCTTTATCTTCAGCTATCTCAAGAGTCATAAACTTACCTTTCTCAATACTCATATCCTGTCCCCTTACAAAAAAACCAACCAGCAAACCTACAGGATGATTCAAAACTATAGTTCCCAATATACTTGCTCCTACTGCTATTTCCTGAGAAAAAGTACCCGGTTTTTGTTGTTCTGTAAACACTAAAGGAATTTTATTACCATCTATTGTCTCAATATTTTCTACTTCTAATGTTAAAGAACCATCTCTTCCAAAAAAACCTGCTTTAGAATACTCAGCAATATTAATTTCACCTGTCATTCCCGAAGGAATTGCCAGCATATTATTAATTATTATATCTTCAACCACAATAAATTTAATATTTTGTCCTTTTTCAACTTCTGCAGACGAAATTGCTTCTTTAATCTCTATAAACACCTCTGTTCCTTCAGGTATTTTACCTTTTCCAACAGTTATCTCATAATCCTCAAAAAAATTAACCGATAATTTATCAATTGCTTTTTTTATTCCTTCTTCCCTAATATCAATGTCTATATTCATAGTTTCTTTTATTTTAATTGTCCTTTCAACCAGAGGATCCCTCTGAATATTATTGGATAATAACCACTCCATAGTATTAACAATCAATAAAAGTGATTTATTCTCTTCAGGTGATAATACATATTCAATAATTTTGTTTGATCTCTGTATTAAAGTCCTCCCGGTTGTTTTCTGACCAAAAAGAATTTCTTCTAAAGCTTCAATCCTTGTAATAATATCCTGGTTTTGAACTTCACCATATAATTGTTTTTCCACTTCATTTATTTGATTAACCGGTAAAATTCCAGCTTCAGTTGTCTTTAATGGGAAAATATTAATTAATAAAAACATTATAATTATTATAAATTTATTATTTCTTTTTTTTATCATAAATATCCTCCATTCCAGAAACAATTTATATACTATTTTATATATTCGACATTAATAAGAAAAATCCTTTTAGAAATATATGATAACTGTTTTCTGCATAAAAGAGCCCCGGGAAACCCCGGAGCTCTTATTATATTTGTTTTAATGTTTCCTGTTTTTTATTTCTTAAAAGGTAACTCCAATTACACCTATGATTTTTTTCAGATCAAAGTCATCATTGTCAGCTGCATCATCAAAGATTAAGTGATCATAATTTACTCTGGCATCAATTAATTCTGATACATCATAATCGATTCCAAAACCATATTTTCTGAAATTACCCGGTACAAATCCATCTTCTACACTGAATTCCTTTTCAGCAAGAAGACCATATCCTGTAAATAGTACTGTATCGGTATATTGTTTTTCTGCATCTACTTTGATTTCATAATTCATATCACCATCAAGAGTGTATAAAAGGCTGGCTCCTGGTGTTATCACAAGATTGGCCATTGGTGATAATGTAAAGTCTTCATCTTTATTGAAATCTGTTTCAAAGACTGTAGCATTACCATGATCATTAATATACTGAGTTACAGAAGCTCCTACTAAACCAGGTGTGTAATTTACCTGATATTTCTGTTTTAAATCTTCATTGGTTTCAAATTTAATTTCAGCTGAAGCATTGAGAATATCTGTAATTAAATCCCTGGATACTCTATAGTCAAGTTCCTGTTCTCCATCATCAATTCTTGCTTCAAAATCAAGTTCATTTTCAAAACCAGCAAATTCCTGTTCAGCTTCTAAATTAAAGACTGTATCAGCTTTATCTTCAAATTGAACAAACAATCTGTCCAGGACATCAATCTCAGTACTAAACAGGTAACCACTATCAAATCCATCTGTACCTTCAATAGCGACAATACCCTGATCATTTACAAATTCAAAATACATGTCTTTAAATAAAGCCAATTCTTCTCTTTCCACTTCGACTTTGAAAAATGGATTTTCAAAGGCATTATTAAAAGCGAATTCAGGTTTAACAGTGAAGTCAGTTATATCAAATTCTGTATTGACACCCATCAATAGAGTATCCGCTTGATATAGGTTTTTTGCAAACAGGAAGTTAATATCGTTTTCCATAACATCTATACCCAGTACTTCCTGCAGACCAAGTTGAGTGGCCAGAATGTCACTGGAAAGTATCATTTTGTTATTGCCAAAATTAGCCTCTATACCATTAATAGCAGTCTCTCCATCAAAAAGATAAGGCTTAATTAATGGTTCTAATCCTCTTTTTAGTTGAGCATTAAAACTATTGGCTTCAATATTTGCCTCTATGTCCAGATGATTTAAAGGTCCAAAACCATCATCAGGATCATCTTCTGTGAAATCATCACGGGTAAATCGATTATCAAGGTCAATACCTAAGTCAAGATCTGCCCGGAAAACTTCATTTTCAACTATCAGGCCCATACCCAGTCTATGTTCAAATATAGTATCTAATTCAATATCACCATCAGCATAAAAGGGATTTTCATAAACATCATCTGGATCTCCATCTAAAGTAAAGATCATATAATCTGCATCATATGTTGGTTTGTCAAATCTTACCATTTCCAGAGCTATTATTCTTTCTTCATGTTCCTCCAGTTTTGCATTTAATTCACTTTCCAATTCTTCAATTTCTTCAGTAATAATACGATATCTTGTATTTCCTAATTGGGTTTGTGCTTCCAGTAATTGTGAAAGTTTTTTAATTTCTGCTTCCAGTTCTTCAATTTCTTCCACATCTTTTTCTTTTAATTCTTCCAGTTTGCTTGTTATGTCCTCATATTTATTATTTATTTCATCTATTTGCTCCTGTATACTCACAAGTTCTTCTTCAAAGTAACTACTGAGTTCATTAATTTTCTTAGTAATTTCCTCTGCCTTTTTGTCCAATTCTTCCTCAGAAAGACCTGGTTCTTCTCTTTGCAGCATAACTTTGATAACCTCTTCAATTTGCTCTACCTGATCAATAGTTAAACCTCTTTTCAATCTGTTTACATCGTCTGCAAGAGTATCAATTTCTTTATACATGAATTGTCTTTCTTTATCAATGTTATCAAGCGCTCTTCTTAGTGCTGCTGCAAATTCATAGCGTGTAAGATCTCTATCTCCCTTAAAAAACCCATCAGGATATCCCTCTAAAACACCTGAAACAGCCAATTTCTGTATATGTTCATAAGCCCAGTGATCTGGATCTAAATCAGGAAATGTGCCGGCAAATGTGCTTAGAGATATAGCAAATATTAGAGCTATTGCAACTAATAGACTTAACTTCTTCATTTTTATTTCCCCCTTGATTTGATAATACTTTTGTTCTAAGTAATTAATTTGCAGTTTTTTAAATCTACAATTGTTAATTAATTACTCAGTTTAATTTTAAATATTAATATATATACTTCTCATTATCACCTGAGTGCAGTGGTAAGGGGCACCTCCTTTCCCCACTTTTTTACCGGTGATAATAAGACTTTTAAAAGAATATATCAAGTTCCCTTTAAAATTCTACCTTGTAAATATTTATATTCTACATATTTTATTATTTTCCTGCATAATTGTTGATTTTGATTATATATGATTAATTTAATGCTAGTTATTATATTCAACTAAAGAAGATTAATTCCTGCAATATCTTAGAATTAATTTTTTCCAGTTTTTTGCTCTTGTTGTTTAATAGTTTTCATTATAATAATATGTTTAAATTTCTAATATATGTTTTTAATTAAATTTTAAATTTTTCACCCAGATAAAATTTACGGGCAATTTTACTATCAGATATTTCCTCTGAGCTTCCCGATAAAAGAATTTTACCCTTATGCATAATATAAGCCTTATCAGTAATTGAAAGTGTCTCGCGAACACTATGGTCTGTTATAAGAACTCCCAAACCTTTATCTTTTAAATATTTAATAATTTCCTGAATATCACTAATAGCAATGGGATCAACTCCTGTAAATGGTTCATCCAGTAAAATAAATGAAGGATCAGTGGTCAGAGAACGGGCTATTTCTACCCTTCTTCTCTCTCCACCTGATAATTTATAAGCAAGTCTATCTTCAAGACTTTCAAGATGAAATTCTTTTATTAACTCCTGTAATTTTTTTTCTGCTTCTTCTAAAGGTATCTTTTGAGCCTGAAGTATGGCCAGGATATTTTCTTTTACAGTCAATTTCCTGAATATAGAGGCTTCCTGTGATAAATAACCAATTCCCCTTCTGGCTCTTTTATACATAGGTAAAGAAGTAATATCTTTCCCATCCAGATATATTACACCCTGTTCAGGTTTTATTAGGCCAACAACCATATAAAAAGTGGTTGTTTTGCCAGCACCATTAGGTCCAAGCAGGCCCACTATATTTCCTCTTTCAACTGTTAAATCCACTTCATCAACAACTCTCTGATTGTTATATGATTTAACAAGTCCTTTACATTCTATAGTCATTATTTGTCTCCTTTTGTATTGCTTTCCTGATTATTCTTTGTTTTTAGCTTTTGACAGTATTAATTTAGCAATATTTTCAATGGCCCCGGATTCTCCTAATTCTTCAGCCACTTCAGCAAGTTTATCTTTAATCCTTTTATTAAGATATGGTTTATTCAAAAAACCATTTACTTCCTGATATATTCTTTCACCTGTTACCTCATCCTGTATTAATTCCGGAACTATCTCCTTACCGGCAATAATATTAGGGATTCCTGTAAAATTACTTTTCAGGAAGTAACTTTTTAATTTATATTTTAAACTACTGTTTTTATAAGTTATTACCATTGGAGTGTTTAAGATTGCTGCTTCCAGTGCTTTTTTATCAGAACATACAATTGCTAAATCACTTATTTTAATAACTTCAAAGGTTGCTTCACTAACAACTTTTATTATAAGTTCATATTTAGTAATTTGAGATATAATTTCTTCTTTATTTAAAGAATCATTTATGAATATAACAAATTGTAATTCAGGCCTTTCTTTTTGTAATATAGCTGCTGCTTTTAACATGGGAGACAGATATCTTTTTATTTCATCTGAACTATTTCCGGGAATCAGAGAAATTACAGGATTTTCGCCTTTAATTTCTAATCTATCACCAATTTTTTTACCATTTTCCTTTATATTAACTTTATCCAGTAAAGGGTGCCCAAC
The DNA here is from genome assembly GCA_003557445.1 of Halanaerobiaceae bacterium. Next base: position 157 of record PWOK01000266.1, on the reverse strand, counting down.
AAATTTCACTTCTGCTCCAGCCTGATTATATATTTCTCTTTCCATAGGAAAAGATGCTGCTATAATTGCTCCTGTTTTTGCAATCCATTTAGCTCTCCATTCTCCCCATAACCAGGCTGCTGGCGGAGAATAAAAAACAACAGGTATATTTCTTTTT
>PWOK01000044.1 GCA_003557445.1 Halanaerobiaceae bacterium | reverse complement strand
TTCACCATCAATGTAGACATCTTGCCTTCCTTCTTCATCTGGAAGAAGAAAACCAAACCCTTTAGGGTTTAGCTCAAGCTCTCCAACCACAAAACCCATAGGTCCCGGAAGTCCGTATCGCCCTGACTGGTTTTTAACAATTTCACCTTTCCTTAAGGAATGTATAGCCACTGCCAGAGGCTCTATCAGGGCAATTTTATTATAACTTAAAGCTGGAGTTTTAATCACTTTTTCTTTATCTACTACAAAATACTCTGAAGCCATACCTGTAGTTTGAAATCCCATGACTTTTAAATTTTCACAGATATTATATCTTCCCTGCTGACACAGATAACATTCATCACATACTATTTGAGGCATTACTGTCACTCTATCACCAGGATAAAATTCTGTTACATTAGATCCTGTCCTTTCAATAATACCTGCTACCTCATGTCCCTGGACAACCGGATAAGAAATATAGGGATGTTTACCATAATAAACATGAATATCAGAACCACAGATTCCAATTCTTTTAATTTTTATTAACACCTGGTCCTTCTTGATTTCAGGAACAGGTACCTCCTGAAATTCGATTTTTTGTGGAGACTTCATTATCTGCTGTAACATTTTATACCTCCTTCCATTTTTACCTTCTAAACATTTTTTTCTCTCCTGTTAAAATATATAATGATTTTGATATATGTTCACAGCTTGCTTGAAAACCTTCTTTCTCTATTAAACATGCAAGATCCTCAGGATAAAAAAAGTTAGCAGGTTCTCCTGCTAATTTCTCTATTCTTGATATAAAAACAGTTAAAAAACTATCCGGATTTAATTCCAGGATATATAACTGCCCTGAAGGTTTTAAAACCCTGTAGATTTCTCTTATTGTATCTTCTATAAAATTAAAGTGATGAAGGGCATCCACTACAACCACATAATCAAAAAAATTGTCTTCCAGGGGAAGATTATTACCCCTGGCTTGAATATAATTTACTCTCTGTTTATTATTGTTTTTTCTGGCCCGGGATAACATTTCATCAGAAGCATCAACCAGAACTACTTCCATACTGGCAGGAAGAAAATTTAATAACTGACCGGTCCCTCCTCCAAGATCCAGTAATTTTTCTCCACCTGAAGGCTCCATTCTATTGACCAGTTCTTCTAAAGTCTGCCCATGTCCAATAAAATTCATTAGAATATCATATAATGGTGCAATCCATTTAAATAAAGATATAATTATCACTCCTGAAGTATTATTTCTTTAAGTTAATCTTTATTTGTTCAGTTTTTACATCAGTTTGGTGGACTAAAACTATATCCAAAACCTATATTCCAGGCCCAGTCTCCCGATACAGGGTTAATGGCTGTATCCAGTCTAACAGGTAATCCTATGGGTGTTTCTAAAGCCATTCCTGCCCCCAGATTAAGAACATTATCAGTATTCTGATCCTGTTTTCTTAAAAGACCACTATCAACAAAGAAAATCGGTTTTAATGGTGAATTTAAAGGAAAATGATATTCAAAAGAAGTCAATAAATAACCTGTTACCAGATCTACAGTTTCAGCCCGTAAAGGAAGATTACTAAAACCACCTGCTATAAATTGATGATTTACAGGTGTATTTTTAGATAAATAGCCCAATCTAAGCAAACCATGAATATTTTCTGTTTGTTTATAATGAACTGTTTGTATTTTACCAAAAATATCATCATCATTTAAAGGTATACCCAGCTGTAGATTAGTACTGGAAGTGACAAATCCCTTATGATAAACTGTCACCCCTGATCTTATCAATTTTTGTTCCTGACCATTCAATTCAACCAGATCAAAATTAATACCTGTATTGGTCCGTAAAGAATCACTCCACCAGTAACGGTAATCTAAACCTGCAGTATAACCTTTACTTTGATAATCAAACCTATCACTTCGAAAATAACGACCATTTAAGATTAATCTTCCTGATTTAAAAGGTGATGTTAAACCAAAACCATAATTATAATTTTCACTCCAGTTTAAAAACAGGTTGAAATTATGACCTGTTCCCAGTGGATTATATAATGTGGGTGAAAACTGGCTGTAAAGTAGTTCTATACCTGTAGTAAACACAAATTCAGCCGGATCCTTATATAATAAAGAAGGATCAGCCACCCGGATAACCACCCTTAAGCCACCATTATCAAGTGGCTGAGTTATCACCTGGAATGGTTCATAGGAAAAAATATTAAGATCATTAAGTCTCTGTAAGGTCCATTTTTCATATTTATCCTGCCAGAGATCACCTTTAGTAAAGGGTAATTGTCCTTCTATAACTTCAATTTGAGTACGGGTTGCCCCTACAATTAAAATTTCTTCTATGACCATATTGTCTGAACTGCTCCAGGCTATATTTGTAAATAAAAAAACAGTGATTATTAAAATAAAAAGAACTATTTTATTTTTTTTCATTCTGGCTTCACCACCCCATTTTCAACAATTAATCTATTATCAATTCCTTCTCTGGACAGATATAGCAAGGAATCAATTCCTCCGGGCATATCATCTATATTTACTTCTAAGGCCTGTTTATAATAATTTATAGCTCCCTGTCTATCTCCCAACTGGTCTTTAGCCAAACCTGCCCAGAAATGGGCCTGAATAAGAAAATATGGTTCTGGATGTGTTTCCTGTTGGATAAATTTGTTAAAATATTTTAAACCCTGTTCATAATCATCTAAACGATTATAGAGTCTTCCGGCCAACAGCTGTGGTACTGCTGCCTCTGGATAATTATCCAGAACCTCTTTTATTAATTCTAATGCTTCTTCATTTTTATTCAAATTAATTAATCTTGCTGTATCACGTACCATAAACCAGTATTTTTCATATCCTTCCCGGACAGTTGCAGGTAAAACTCCAACAGCTTCCTGTGGTTGTCCTGTCTCCCAGATGGCAGCAACATTAATCCCTACAAATTTTCCATCAGCTGCATAGGGAGACTGTCCTTCTTCAGTTACATTTCCAAGCCAGATTTCTCCTTTTTCCGGGATAAAAACCATACTTGCCAGGTTTACTTCTGTATTGATACCTGCATAAAAATCAGAACGGGCAGTACCTGATAATTTATCACGTAAAAAATCTCTGCTAATTTCTACATCTATCTTTCCATGATATTCTTGACCCAATTCTTCAAATCTCCTATCACGCAAAGCTGATGCCATCCAGCCAGGTGCCTGAAACTGTAGCATATAAGGGTCCTGAAACATATTTGTAGTATATATATAATCCTCAGCCCTGCGTACAACCATCCTGTTTGCTGTAACTTCAACAACTACTGCTTCATTTGTATTGGCATCTGCCAGCATCAGGTTTAAACCAATAGTACGGGGGGTATGTTTGATTATATCCAGGGCTTCCTCCAGTGAACCTGCATACTGTAAAACCTTCCGCTGCATCAACATAAAAGGAAGACCATCAAAAGTTACTTCACTTTGAGTTGCTATGGAATAATTCTGAGTAATTACAATACCTTTTTCATTCATACCACTCATTATGCCAATAAAAGCCGGATAATTATGAACTGCAAAACGATAGCCTTCCTGTGGTTCATAAATACCCACATATTGATAACCGGCTAAATCAATATAACCTGCATGATCCAGATTTCGCCCAATATACATCTTACCATCAGCTGTAGCTTGACCCCAGGCAGCAAAAGCAGAACATGCCGGTCCGGCTATAGCCAGATCCTGGGCAGCATTGGCCATTAGAATTTCATTATAATTATTTTCTTCCCCCTGGCTTGCACCCACAATAAATCCTTTCATTTCCTGCAAATATTCATCTGGTGTATGACGCTTAAAGGCAGGAATAAAGCGAAACCTGGCATATAAGTCTTTAAAAAACCATCCTGCTTTTTCCTGCCAGCCCTCAGCCTGTGAAGCCGGATCCAGTGACTGAAATAATTCCAGTAATTCCTGATCATGACCAAAAAAAACTCCCTGTTGCATACCAATTTCCAGTGGTGTTCCACTATAATATATAACTTTTATGCCATTTACTTCCTGCATCCAGCCCTCTCCAGCCCTCATTATTCCATCTTCTTCTACCAGTTGAGGTATTTCAGTACTGGAATATACTGTTATAAACACCCCTGGGATAAATAAAAAGAAAAGCAATAAAAATACTATAATTTTCCTGTTTTTCATTACCAACCCCCCTCTTTTTATAATACAATTACCTGTATTAATCCCACAACTATCATCGTTAATGACGGTAAAGATAAAGCTTTATATACAAAACTAAAATCAGTTACAAAATATTCTTTTGTTAAAACCAAACAGAGATGAATTGGAGATAACAAATATCCCAGAAATGAAGCAGTAAATAATAATGAAATATAGGGGCCAGCCCCTACTGCCGGTATCAGGGGTGCAAATATAGGAATCAAAATTCCCATAGAAGCAGTATTTACTCCCAACAGATAGCCGGGAATCATTCCCAAAATAACAATCATTACTTCCAGTGGAAGACCGGTAGTAGCTAAAATTTCTGCAATAATTTCCACTGAACCACTGGCTTCAATCATTTGCTTAAATACCATTACACCAAATATCAAACCCATCATATTATAATTAGCTCCCCTGATAAAAAAATCTTTAGTTCTGGAGATATATTCTTTTAATTTATTAGATGATGATAGATTTCTAGCCAGACCTATAAATAAGCCCACAAATACTGAAAGATAAAATGGTACCCCAATAACTATCGCAAGTATCAAAATAGAAAATATAGGTGAAAAACTTTTTATAAAGACATATATATTTTCTTTCATTTGACCTGATTTAAAATCTTTTTGTTTATGATCTTTCCCTTTAAAGTACAAAAAATAAGCTACAATAAATCCAAAAGCCATAATTATGGAGTTATATTTAATAATTGTAAAAATACTTACATCAAAAAGCTGACTTGTCAAAATTAAAGTCGGTTGAAGAGGATAAATAAAAAATCCAATATGGCGATAAAATACATTAATTACTGTCTTTTGATCATTATTTAAATTTATTTTCTCCCCACTTTTTTCAACCATTGGTGCAGAAAGAATAGCACCCCCGGGGAAATTAATTGTTCCCAGCAAAGCAGGCATTAACATACTTAATACTTTACCATTTTGAAAAATTCCAAACAAAGATTTAATCATCCTATCCATATCACCGGTTTTTTTGAATAAATATCCAAAACCACTGACAATTAACACTACTATCATTAATTCAAGAGTCATAGGATCTGATAAAACTTCAATTCCTACTGATAAAAAATCTCCTATTCCCAGTTTAGAAAACAGGCCTAATATTAGGGCTCCAATTATTAAAGACAATCCCATATCTAGATCTTTAGAACTTAAAAATAGTATTAATACAAAAGCCAGTACAACTCCTATTAAATTCAATATCTACTACTTCCTTTCTAGAGTAATCATCGAATATTTTATTAGATTAGTATATATTATAAAACAAATAAATAATTCTTTAAATAATTTCATCAGTAATTTTAAGTTAATTTCCTGAATAAATCAGCAAAAATCTCATCTCTATTAACTTCAACAGCTTTTCTAATCAAATGACGTGATTGATCAAAACTCCAGGTTTTTTTATCAGTTAATATAGGACTGTGAACCAGAGTTGTCGGTACCCAGTTACTATTAACAAGATAGGCCACTGCCGATATATCCCAGATAACCTTGGACCAGCCATAGGGATTAT
>PWOK01000151.1 GCA_003557445.1 Halanaerobiaceae bacterium | reverse complement strand
CCTGAACTATATACAAGATGGGTACAATTTGGAGTTTTTAGTCCAATCATGAGATTACATTCATCAAAAACAGAATTTCTGGAAAGAAGGCCCTGGGGGTATGATGAAAATACCTTTAAAGCTTCAAAAAAAGCAATGCGTTTAAGACATGCCATGTTACCCTATCTTTACACAATGAACTGGAGAAACCATTCAGAACATATACCCTTGATTAATCCCATGTATTATCATCATCCTCAACAGGAAGAAGCTTACTGCTGTCCTGACCAGTATTATTTTGGGAGTGAAATAATCGTTGCACCATTTACAAAACCTGTTGATTCTGAAACAAATTTGAGCCGTCAGGTAGTATGGTTACCTGAAGGTAACTGGTTTGATTTTTTCACAGGTGAATATTATCATGGTGATAGCTGGAATACAGTCTATGGTGATATCAACAAAATACCGGTGTTTGCCCGGGAAGGTGCTATAATACCCATGATTCCAGAAAAAGACTGGGGAGGGGTTGAAAACCCGGAAGTAATTGAATTACAAGTATTTCCTGGAGTAGATAATGATTTTGAACTTTATGAAGATGATGGGAAAACCCTTTCTTATAAAAAAGGGAAATATGCAATAACTAAATTCAGTCAGAAATGGTCAGCAAATAAATTGCAATTTAAGATTAAACCGGTAGAAGGAGATTTGTGTCAAATACCTGAGACAAGAAGCTATAACATAATATTTAAAGGAGTTAATAATCCTCAGCAAATAAAACTAAAAGTAAATGGAAAACAAAAAGCCTTTACCGAAAATTATAATCAGGACAATCAATCCTTAATAATTAAAATAGATAAAGTAGATGTTGATAGTGATCTGCAATTGGTTCTTACTGGCAAACAAAAGTTATTATCAAAAAAAGATAGATCAAAGGATAAATTTATAAAAACAATCAAAAAGTTTTCACTGCCCACTGAGATAAAATTAAGGATGAAATGGAGATTAAATGATCAGGAAGGATTTGATTTAGACTTTTTGAAAGAATTTTTAATTCCTCTAAGTGACAGGCAGATAAAAACAATTGTTGAGATGTTTTATGAAATAGGTGTTAATTATATTAATATCCAGGGAAACAAAAAAATTGTTTTGTGGAATAATAAAAAAATTGATGGGTTTAAATATCAACTGGGATTATGGAGTGGAAATAAAGGTAAATCAGTTACCGGTCAGGTAAAATCCTTTAAAACTATTGATTTTAACAACTGGCAGGATTACAGTGAATTATCTTTGGATTATAATTTTCTGGATATTTTAAGAGATACAGATAAATTTAATATATAATCTATGGGAAAATAAGGGAAGTGACCAGATGTGGATGTTTCTCAAAATAATAATAAAATAATTGATCAACCAGTTTTACCAAGTATATTGCGACTTTCCTGGCCTATAATGGTCGGAGAATCAATGCAGTTAATGTATAATCTGGCAGATACCTTCTGGGTGGGGAGACTGGGACCAGAGTTTCTGGCAGCAATTACAGTATCTTTTCCCATTATATTTGTGATTTTTTCTGTGGGTATTGGTTTTTCTATTTCAGGGATTGCTCTGGTTTCTCAATATACAGGAGCAGGAAAACAGGAAATGGCCAATCTGGCTACAGGCCAGATTTTGACTTTTTCTATATCAGTTTCAGTGATATTTGCGATTATAGGGTTAATTTTTGGAGAACAACTGCTGGGATTGATTGGAGCAGAGGGAGATGTATTACCCTATGCCTGGGCCTATTTTCGTATAATTACTGCCGGGATACCACTTATGTTTCTATATTTTATATTCTCGGCTGTAATGCAGGGTATTGGAGATACAGTAACTCCAATGATTCTTAAATTAATTGCAGTTATATCCAATATAATTCTGGATCCTTTATTGATATTTGGATGGGGTATTTTCCCGGAAATGGGAATAGAGGGAGCAGCTGTGGCAACAGTTATCACAAGGTTACTGGCAGCACTGGCAGGGATCTATATATTATCTTCAGGAAGAGTAGGTTTGAAGTTGAGATTATGTCACTTCAAACCTGAACCAGATATGATTAAAAGAATTATTAAGATTGGATTTCCAGCTGCAGTTGGAGATTCTGGTCTGGCGATTGCTATTTCAATTTTAACCCGTATAGTGGCCGGGTTTGGAACTTTTACAATTGCCGCCTATGGTATTGCCAATAGAATTACTTCTTTAATTAGAATGCCTGCCATGGGAATTGGCCGGGCTACTGGTGTTATAGTAGGACAGCATTTAGGGGCAGATCAACCTGACCAGGCAGAAAAAACAGCCTGGATTTCAACAGGTATTATTTTAGGAGTCATGCTTGTAATGGCAACTATAATGCTTTTTACCTCTGACTTTCTTGTGGGAATTTTTACTGATGAAAAAGAAGTAATTATTATTGGTTCACAGTATTTGAAAATAGTTGGTTTTGCCTTTACTTTCCTGGGGGCTCAAATTGTTCTTTCTGGAGCCCTGAGTGGTGCCGGTAAAACAGTTCAACAGACATTTTTTAGATTATTAACCCTGTGGGCATTTCAGATTCCTTTAGCTTATATTTTTGCTCATTTTTTGGGCTGGGGATCTGAGGGAATCTGGTGGGGTATTTTTGCAGCCAAATTTCTGGGAACAGCTTTACTTGTTATCTGGTTTTTACGGGGTACCTGGAAAACAAAAGTTATAGAAGATCCGGTTCAAGAATTATCATAGATTAAAATATAGTAAAATAGTTGCATTTTTCTCACTAAATATAGTATAATAAAGGAAATAGTAAAAAGGGTGGGGAAAATGAAAAAAACACACAGTATCAGACAGAAACAAATAAAAATTAATACCTATCAGGAATTATATGATTTTGTCAAAAATGTAAAAAGAGATAACAACCTAGACCTGGACACCCTGGAAATAATAGATGGTTTAATCTACAAATGGTTTTCCAGAAATGGTGTAAAAGCTCTGGATACCTGTTATTCTATTTTTAATGATATTATTAAATCTAATAAAAATTTTATTATTAAACTTGAGGATAAAGAGATTAAGGCTGAATGGTAAAAAAGTATAAACTGATTGATTTTTATTGATGACAGTTATATAATGATGAGTAATATAAAATAAATCATGTAAAATTATTAATATAAGAGGAGTGAAAAAATGAATAAGTATAATATTGCAGTGGTACCTGGTGATGGAACAGGTCCTGAAGTAATTGCAGAAGGATTAAAAGTCTTAAAAAAAGTAGAAAAAAAGTATGATTTTCAACTTAATTTAGAGGAATTTAATTTAGGTGGGGATAGATATCTGGATACAGGTGAAATTTTATCTGATCAGGAAATTGAAGAATTGGGAACTAAAGATGCTATCTATCTGGGAGCAATTGGTCATCCTGATGTTAAACCGGGAATACTGGAAAAGGGTATTTTATTAAAATTAAGATTTGCCCTTGATCAATACATAAATTTAAGACCTGTTATTTTATATGATGGAGTTGAGTCTCCTTTAAAGGGAAATAAAAAAATTGACTTTGTAGTTGTTAGAGAAAATACAGAAGGTCTTTATACAGGTTCAGGTGGATTTCTCAAAAAAGGAACAGCTGATGAAATTGCTGTTCAGGAATCGATAAATACCAGAAAAGGTGTTGAGCGCTGTCTACGTTATGCTTTTGAATACTGTCAGAAAAGAAATAAAAAGAAAAGATTAACCTTATGTGGAAAGACAAATGTTTTAACCTATGCTTTTGATCTCTGGAAAAGAACCTATGATGAAATTGCTTCAGAATATCCGGATGTAGAAACAGATTATGCTCATGTTGATGCTACCACCATGTGGATGGTTAAAAATCCGGAATACTTTGATGTGATTGTAACTGATAATATGTTTGGTGATATTATCACTGATCTGGGTGCAGTATTACAGGGAGGTATGGGAATAGCAGCTGGTGGTAATATTAATCCAGAGGGAGTTTCCATGTTTGAACCTATTGGTGGGTCAGCTCCTAAATATACTAATCAGGGTAAAATCAATCCTCTGGCAGCTATTGCAGCCGCACAGATGATGTTAGAAGAACTTGGTGAAAATGAAGCAGCAAATGCCATTGAGGAAGCCATTAAAAAAACAGTTAAAAATGACTTAAAAAGTCTATCTGCCGGTAAAATGGGTTATACTACCAGTGAGGTAGGAGATTTAGTCAGAGATTATATTTAAAATCTATGGTACCACGGGATAAACTCTCGTCTCTAATTTAAAGGGATGAGAGTTTTTGTTTTTGAAGGAGGTAAAAAGATGGTTAATTTTAAACAAATAATTGCTAAAAAGATAATAGAAAAGATTAATTGTTTAAAAAAAGAAGAGATAATTAATCTTATAGAAATTCCTCCAGATACAGATCTGGGAGATTATGCATTACCCTGTTTTCAATTGTCTGGTATATTAAAAAAATCACCACAGAATATTGCTCTAGAACTTAAACAAAATCTTAAACTGGATAAATATTTTGACTGAATAGAAGTGGCTGGACCTTATTTAAATTTTTTCTTAAGAAAGAAGTTTATTGTTAAAAATGTATTAAATGAGGTTTTACAGAAACAGTATAAATATGGTTCCTCTAATTTAGGGAAGGGACAGAATATTGTTATTGATTTTTCTTCACCTAATATAGCCAAACCATTTCATGTAGGTCATCTACGTTCTACAGTTATTGGAAATGCTTTATATAATATTTATCAAATTTTGGGTTATAATTGTATAGGTATAAACCATTTAGGTGATTGGGGGACACAGTTTGGTAAAGTAATAGCTGCCTATAAAAAATGGGGGAACAAAGAAGAAGTACAGGAAAATCCAATTGAAACATTGCTCAATTTATATGTTAAGTTTCATGATCAGGCTAAAAAAAATCCTGATTTAGAAGATGAAGGCAGAAAATGGTTCAAAAAATTAGAGAATGGAAATAAAGAAGCAATTAATCTGTGGCAATGGTTTGTAAATCTTAGTTTAGATGAATTTAATAAAATATATGAAATATTGGGAGTTAGTTTTGATTATTATACAGGTGAAAGTTTTTATAATGATAAAAATGAAGATGTTATCAAAAAGCTCAAAGAGAAAGATTTATTAATTAAAAGTCAGGGAGCCTATGTTGTTGATCTTGAAGAATATGATATGCCTCCCTGTTTAATTTTAAAAAATGATGGTACAACAATCTATCCAACCAGAGATATTACAGCTGCAATATATCGAAAAAAAGAATATAATTTTGCTAAGGCTTTATATATAACAGATTATTCTCAAAATCTTCATTTTGCTCAATGGATAAAAGTGATTGAATTAATGGGTTATGATTGGGCAAAAGACTTAGTTCATATTCCGTTTGGGAGAGTAAGTAGTGAGGAAGGAAAACTACAGACAAGAAAAGGTAATATAATTCTTCTTGAAGACTTAATTAATAAAGCAATTACTAAAGTTAAAAAAATCATTGAAGATAAAAATCCTGAACTTAATAATAAGGATGAGGTGGCAAAAAAAGTAGGTATAGGGGCAATTATATTCAATGATTTAAGTAATGACAGAATTAAAGATATAGTTTTTAACTGGGATAGAATGTTGAATTTCGAAGGGGAAACAGCCCCTTATATTCAATATACAAATGCCAGAATTAATAGTGTGTTAAAAAAGAGTGATTGTGAACCGGAAATGGATATCGATTTTTCTATACT
>PWOK01000260.1 GCA_003557445.1 Halanaerobiaceae bacterium | reverse complement strand
TACAGCATGGGCGGCAGACTGGTGCTCTCCTGGGCGACAAAGAATCCGGAGATCGCCTCCGGCCTGATCCTCGAAAGCACAACCCCCGGTATCCGGGATGCAGATGAGCGCGCCAATCGGCGGCGGGAGGATCAACAAAGAGCCTCTGAAATCTGCGATGATTTCCGGTCGTTTCTGGATCGCTGGGAGGCAACACCCCTGTTTCACCAGACCGGACAAATTCCGGATTTTCCTGCAAACAGATCATTGGATACATCCACCCGGCCTCATGTTTCCCCTTCAACCACCGAATCAGCCCGCAAACATCTTGGAAAAATCCAGCAGAAACAGGATCCGGAAACCATGGCCCTGTGGCTCACCGGATTCGGAACGGGAATGATGACCCCGGTCCATGACCGGCTGGCCGATCTGACCTGCCCCGCGCTCATCATCACCGGAGCAAACGATCAGAAATTTTGCGAAATTGGCAGGGAGATGGATCGACTGATTTATAATTCCGAACAGGTTATTATACCCAAGGCCGCCCATCGGGTGCATATCGACGCACCTGAACCGTATCTGGAACACATTCGCTCATTTCTAACATCATTGACGCACTGATTGCTCATCACCGGGATTTTCAACCATGTTTCAATATTCAAACCAACACCGTAACAACTGTAAATGACTATGAACTGGCAAACCGTAAAAAGCTTCGAAGACATCACCTATAAAAAAGCCGATGGTATCGCACGTATCGCGTTCAATCGGCCGGATGTGCGCAACGCGTTTCGTCCCAAAACGATTTTTGAAATGTATGAGGCTTTTGCCGACGCACGGGAGGACAACAGCATCGGAGTGGTCTTGCTGACCGGTGAAGGTCCGGCCAAAGACGGGAAATACGCCTTTTGCTCCGGTGGTGATCAAAAGATTCGCGGAGATGCCGGTTATGTCGGAGACGACGGTGTCCCGAGACTGAATGTGCTGGATCTGCAACGGTTGATTCGATCGATGCCCAAGCCGGTCATTGCGCTTGTCGCCGGTTACGCGATCGGCGGCGGACATGTCCTGCATGTGATATGCGACCTGACGATCGCCGCGGAAAATGCTGTTTTTGGTCAGACCGGCCCAAAAGTTGGAAGTTTTGACGGCGGATTTGGTTCGAGCTATCTGGCCAGTATCGTCGGACAGAAAAAGGCCCGGGAAATCTGGTACCTCTGCCGGCAATACAACGCTGATGAAGCCGAAAAGATGGGACTGGTTAACAAGGTTGTGCCGCTTGAAAAGCTCGAAGCTGAAGGTGTGGATTGGGCTCAGGAGATCCTGGAGAAAAGTCCGATTGCAATTCGTTGTCTCAAGGCGGCGTTCAATGCCGATATCGATGGACAGGCGGGCATCCAGGAGCTGGCCGGCAACGCCACACTGCTTTACTACATGAGCGAAGAAGGCCAGGAAGGAAAAAACGCGTACGTAGAGAAGCGCAAGCCGAATTTCAGGAAGTACCCGTGGCTGCCGTGATGTTAGATTCGGTTAGCATTCATTTCCGGGAATAGTTATCGACTATTTTGATTCGCCTGCTAAAAATAATTGCAGGTTCCATCAGATAACAAAATATGAATCCGGATTCAGAGATTCACACGGTAACTGGTACATCGTCCTCCTGCTTGCCTCTGGCAGCTCGAACTCCAGGCACCACGGGAGGCCCCCGGAGAGCTGTCGGAGCTGGTGGGATCCAAGTATTTCCTTATTTCACCAGCGTCATCTGTCTTGTCAACACCTGTTCATCGGTCTGTAAGCGGTATATATAAACCCCACTGGTCAACCCAGAAGCATCAAAATCGACCGTATGCCAGCCTTCCGAAAATACCTGATCGGCGAGAACCGCCACACGCCTGCCTATAATGTCATAAACATGCAATGTCACCTGTGATCCGGCCGGTAGCGCGAATACAATACGGGTGGATGGGTTGAACGGATTGGGATAATTCTGGATGAGTTCCACGTGCTCCGGCAATAATGAGCTCTCCGGATCAGCGGTATCGGCAGAAGTCGGCTCTTCTGTTGACTTTATACGCAACACTTTGACACCATGAGCCGGCACCCGCGTCGAATACAATGCGTAAACTCCAAGATCTGCGTGATCCCACAGATCCCTGACCAACCCGTTGTTCCCGACAGAAAATCCATCTAAATCGCCTGCAAAATCGATACTTCGCGTACGTGGTGTACTTTCCCGGTTGAAGAGTGCCACCACCCAGTCGCCATCCGACATCTGTCCGGTCCAGATCTGACTCATCGGGTCGGTCGGATCATAACTGAGCGGTTTGCCGACAAATCCGTCGTAATTAAGCGCCAGCATCTCTTCGTTCTGATACAGCCAGAGATGTTCACCGATCGTATTGTGCTGATCGGTCACCCCTACCGGTCCGCCGGCCATCAGATGCTGTGAAATAACCGACCGCCGCTGATCATCATTGTCAAAGGTGTTCAGGCGTATGAAATCCCCGCACAACGTAACATCGTCGCGGCCGGTCACCTGCGCCCAATACGCGTAACCGTCCATCGGATTGGCCCATTGCGACCACCAGGGCCTGTGATTGCCCCGATCGTCCTCGCTGAAACGATCCCAGCTGCCCCACGCGGTATCTTCGTTAATCCGGAACATGTGACTGTACTTCAGCTCCAGCTCCGCCTCTTCAAACAAATGGGGCATAACCGCCTTCAACAGCATCCCGTTCTCTTCGGCAGCTTCGAACATCCACCTCATCGCAGTTTCATAGTGCTCACGGGGTCGATCGGGTCCGACATCCCCCATATTTTTATCGTATCCGTCCTCAAACCATGACAGAAAATCGACATTCAGAAACCGGATTCCCATATCGGCCCAGTGCTGAATATTTCCCTTGACATATTCCTCCGCCCCATCCCGGTCCACCTGAACCCAGGTAAACCACAAAGACTCTTCATTGGTATCAATGATATCCGAAAGCGGTATATCTGTTCCGACTACGGTCGCACCGGCTTGAACGGCATTCCTATGGACCCAGAGCGGGTTGTCATACATCCCCAGGTGCATCCCGAAACTGCGCAGATAACACGCCCACCAGGCGTAATCATTGATCCAATGGGAAGAATGCGTTTCCCGGTACCCATGTTCGTTGAGATGATTTAGATCGCCCCATCCATCCATCGCGATCATGTCGTAACCAAGAGGCAGCAGGTTTTCCTCCACCCACAGGATGTTGGTCATCAACTCTCCCTCGCTGATGTAGTTATTTTCGACGCCCTGCTGTTCTTTTACATAATGGTGCTCATAAACACTCCAGTAAAGCGGAGGATGATAGGGATCGATATCCGGGGGATTGTATTCACACTCGAAGTCTGATAAAATATCATTCTGAGATTCCGTGGCCCCGACAGTAGCTGTCGACAAAACCCCGGACAGTAAAAGGAAAATAATGCAGATAGATGTAGCCGGATTAATACTCATGATTATTGATTTTTGAAGATTTTTAGTGCAATATCATCACCGGATTCAGGAATCCGGACTATACAGACGCTCTTGTCCGCATTCCAGTTCCATTCGATTCGATCCCGGGATCGCCGTCCTTGTTCCGGAATTCTTCCATCTCCGGATTCAACCCGGCGGGGGCGCTCATCCAGATAAACCCGGACTTCATACGCCCGGTTTTTCGGGGCATATCCGTTTTCGGTGTGATGAGTTATGCGGATGTCATGGTGATCCATCTTCCTGACAGCCCGGACCTGTCGTTCCAGGTAAACATCGTTTTTATAATCGTTGGTCTCGCCGTCATCTTCATAAATATCGAACGATACCGGTCGGCGATCTGATGCCGGGTATATATTCAGGATGACAGGGTAGTCCGGATCTTCATGGATGTACTGCATCACGGGCATTTTCGGTATAATGGAGCCTTTACGGACGAACATCGGGATGGTGGACAGATCGACGGGATAATCGATCCATTGCCGGCCGGAAAAAGTAGTGGCGGGGTCGGAGAAATCCACCCACTCTCCTGCCGGAAGATAAACCCGCTTCCGTGCCGCATACTGCTCCACCACCGGTGCTACAAGCAGCTCGCTGCCCAGCATAAACTGCTGATCCACATCGTCCAGGCCGGATTCACCGGGAAACTCCAGGATCATTGCACGCATCAGCGGCATTCCGGAATCGTATGCTTCCCGCGCGTAGGTGTAGAAGTATGGAAAAAGCTGATATTTCAACTCTATGGCCTCCCGGCTGATCTGTTCCACCTCCGATCCGAACAACCAGGGCTCTACGGCGTTGTTGCCTTCGTGGTGTGCCCGACTCAACGGATTGAAGACACCGAACTGCATCCACCGCGTGTACAACTCGGCAAACGCGTCGTAATCATGTATATTACCGCAATATCCCGAGATATCCGTGCTCCAGAACGGGATAAGCCCCATCCCGGCCGAAAGCGCCATGGGGATCTGTCCCTGCAGACTGGGCCAGCCATTCAGGACATCACCACCGAATCCGGCATCCCCTGACCATCCGAAGGTGTACCGCTGGAGTCCGGCAAACCCGGCGCGGGTCATCTGGAAAATACGCATATTGGGATTGTGCTTTTCAAACTGCTCCGTGACCACCTTGCTCCAGGTGAGTCCATAGACATTATGAATTTCGTCATGCATCCCGAGATGATGCTTCATATGGAGACGGTCGGTGTCCTCCTCATTACTCCAGGCCGGTTCGCCCATGTCGGTCCAGTAGCCCCGAACCCCGTCATCAATCGGTTTTTGCTGCCATTCGCCCCACCAGTCGGCCACATCGGGAAGGGTGAAATCGACAACCCCGCAATTGCCGCCCCATGGCCAAGGCATATCGTAACTTTCGCCGGTCCGGACATCCTTCACAAAATAGCCGAGGGAATCGGCTTCCCGCCATTGCGATTCATTCCGCTGCGATACGATCGGATTTTGCGACACAACAACTTTGAAGCCATCATCCTCCAAATCGCTGAGCATTCCGCGCGGATCATCATAATTTTCCGGCCGCCAGTGGAAATCCTGAAGATATCGGGTCCAGCCGATGTCCTGATAGATGATATCGTTAGGAATGTCTCTTTTTCGAAATCCGTCGGCGATCTCACGGGTGAGCGCTTCGTTGGTTAACAGGCCGCGACTCTGGGAAAAACCGAGCGCCCATTTCGGGGGCATAATCGGCTGGCCGGTCAGCTCGGTGTAATGTTCGATGATTTTGCGATAATCGGGACCATACATGAAGTAATAGATCATCTCTCCATCGGGCGCACGAAAGGAGAAATGCTCCTCCGACTCGGATCCGAACCGGAATTCGGTGTTATAGGTGTTATCGAAGAAAATTCCGTAGCCGAAACTACTCATGAAGAACGGTATACTTTTGTAGAGCGGATCTTCATCAGGCGCATAACATGGCCTGTCGCTGTTCCACATCCGGAATGAGTGTCCGCGACGATTTAGTGGTCCGCCTTTTTCCCCCAGTCCGAAGAAATTCTCGCCGCTTTTTAAAGTCTTATAGGTGATTTTTTCATCTTTGTCACTTACAAAGCCCTTGTCCTGATAGTCATCCAGCAGCAACCTTTGGAAACTGTCAAAAATACTCAACCGAAACGGGCGGGCATGCACCCGCAGAATCAGATTCCCGGTATAGATCGCATATCCCTGCGGCGTCTCCTCGATATTCACCTCGGTGTCGCTTTTGATTTCTCCGCCACTGTCGACTTCATCGTGAACAACG
>PWOK01000046.1 GCA_003557445.1 Halanaerobiaceae bacterium | reverse complement strand
ATTTTTTTGTTTTTAAAATACATTTTCTATAGAATATATTAAAAGGAGATTTAACAATGCCTGAAAAAAATTTTATATTAATAAAAAGTATTAAGATCGGAATATTTGCTTTAATAATATCCATGTTTGTCGGTTCATTAGTTCATATTTTTATTCCCTCCAATGATCTGCAGTGGTCTTTAAAAGCAATGGGTTTTACCGGTTATTTTGCAGCTTTTTTTTCATATTATTTTGCTGCCAGTAAAAAAAGTAAAAATAATGAAAATAAAGAAAATGAATAAGTATTCATTTAATAAGAGGAGGAATTTTAATGACCAGAAAAATCAAGGTAACTGTCTGGAATGAATATAGGCATGAAAAACATGCTGAAGAAGTTAAAAAAGTATATCCTGAGGGGATACATAGTGTTATATCTGATTTTTTAAATAAAGAAGATAATATTATTGCAAAAACAGCTACCCTTGATGAACCAGAACATGGTTTAACGGATGAAGTTTTAAATAATACTGATGTTTTGATCTGGTGGGCACATGGAGCTCATAATGAAGTTAAAGATGAAATTGTTGAAAAAGTTTATAAAAAGATACTTTATGGAATGGGTTTTATTGCACTTCATTCTGCACATGCCTGTAAAATTTTTAAAAAGCTCTGTGGTACTAATAGTCTTAAATTAAAATGGAGAGTTAATGCTGAAAAAGAAAGAATCTGGGTAATTGAACCCGGTCACCCTATAGCTGAAGGTCTTGATGAATATTTTGAAATAGAAAAGGTAGAAACATATGGAGAAAGATTTGAAATACCAGCACCTGATGACCTGGTTTTTATTAGCTGGTTTGAAGGAGGAAATGTTTTTAGAAGTGGTGTTTGCTATAATAGAGGAAAAGGTAACATCTTTTATTTTAAACCAGGACATGAATCTTATCCAGTATATTATCAAAAAGAAGTTCAAAAAGTAATTAAAAATGCAGTAAATTGGGCAGTACCTGTTGATGGACCTGATTGTAAACATGGATATAGTGAACCATTAGAATAAAACCACATTTGTTATAACAGGCAAATGATCTGAAACCTTTGTCTTTATTATTCTAGAATCAATAATTTCAATATCTTTTGAAGTAAATATATAATCAATTCTTGCCTGAGGCAGATCACCTGGAAAAGTATAACCTTTATTATTTCCAGCAATTTTATAAGAATCATTAAAAAATTGTTTAATTAATTGTACTTCCTGTCTATCAGAAGTTGAATTCCAATCACCGGCTATTATAGTTGGTCTTTTATGGTTAGTATTTTCCAGTATTTGATTTACATGTTTAATCCTTTCTTCAGTTGACAGACCCAGATGGGTGGAAATAAAATACAATGATTTATTACATATATCAATATTTGCAATTAAAATATTTCTTGGTTCTTTTTTTGATGTTACCTTAATGCTTTTATAAGAAGTTATGGGATATTTGCTTAAAATTGCATTCCCATATTGATAAAACCCGATAACCAGGGCAGGACTGTAAACAGCATACATATTTAGTTCACTGGCTAGCCATTGAGTTTGATTTTCAAATTTACTGCGATAAGAAAAAGTTTCTACTTCCTGTAAGGCAATTATATCAGCATTAGATTTTTCAATTTTATTTGCTATTCTACTTAAATCCTGAAGACCATCAATCCCTTTA
This sequence comes from Halanaerobiaceae bacterium, assembly GCA_003557445.1. The sequence continues at coordinate 4,079 of PWOK01000046.1, read as the reverse complement.
CCATACTGTATATTATAAGTCATGATTTTTAAAGAAATATTCTCTTTTTCCTGAAATATATTATTATTAGTTTGTTCAGGAGAATAATAATAAACATGATTATGTAAATTAAAATAGGTTGTTATTCCCATTAATATTACCATTATAGCAATTATAACTCTGGTCATATTTTATTCCTTTCCTGATGATTATTTAATATAAAGATACTTCTTAAATATAAAAAATCCTGTAAGTAAATTATGTTATATTTTAATTGGATGTTTGCTTTTAAATATTTTTTATAATAAAATATTATTAAAGATTCTAATGTAAAATAAAGATAATGGGGGTTTATAAATGATTTTAAAACAAAATGCTATTTTAAGTATTATATTTATTGTATTACTTATAACATCTTTTATTTTTGTGTTTAGTGATGGGATACCTATGTTAGAAACATCTCCAGATGAAATAACCGAAGGAGAAGAAACAGAAGAAGTAGATGAAAGAGAAGATAAATATATAACAATTGAATATTTGAAAAATAATTATAGTGTGTATCGGGGAAATGCTGAAGGTTATGGTGGAGAACTGGTAATTGATTTAGTTTTTGATAATGATAATATTATAGATATTATTATAGTTAAAGATAGTGAAACTGAAAGTATTGCAGAACCTGCTTTTGAAAAACTTATTGAAGATATGTTAGAAAAACAGAGTCCTGAGGTGGATATAGTCTCAGGAGCAACTGATACCAGTAAAGCTATGATCGAGGCTGTCAAAAAAGCAAAAGGTAAGTCAACAGAAATACTTTTAGGTCAGGCTGAAGGCTATGGGGGAGAATTAATTGTAAAAGTAATTTTGGAAGAAGATGAAATTATTGATATATTTGTAGTAGAAGATAGTGAAACTGATAGTATTGCAGAACCTGCTTTTGAAAAACTTATTGAAGATATGTTAAAAAAACAGAGTCCTGAGGTGGATATAGTTTCTGGAGCAACTGATACCAGTGAAGCCATGATTGAAGCTGTCAAAAAAACCCTGGAATAGGTAAATATCAAACCTCCTGTCTTTAATAATATATAATGTCTTTAATTACCATTGATATTATATTTTAGCAATATTATTATTAAATCAGGAGGTTTTTATAATGAATGAAATAATTATTTCTATTTTATTATCTGTTATTCTTATCTTTACCGGTGGATTTCTGGAAGATGAACAACAGGTAAATGAAATTAAAACAGAAATCGAAAATACTGAGTATTATAATCAGGTTGAAAATGAGGAAATAAATGAAAAAGAAGATATAGATATAGATGAAAAGTTTATAAAACCTGTAGAAGGTAGAATTTCTTCTTATTATGGACCCAGATGGGATGATTTTCACTATGGAATAGATATTGCTGTACCCATTGGTACACCTATTAAAGCAACTAAATCAGGTAAGATAATATTAAGTGAATGGGTTAGTGGTTATGGAAAAACTGTAGTTATTGAACACAGAAAAGGACTGAGAACACTTTATGCTCATAATCATGAACTTTTATTTTATGGAGGACAATATGTAAAACAGGGTGAGATTATTGCCCTTTCCGGTAATACAGGTAGATCTACCGGACCACATCTTCATTTTGAAATACAGATTGATGGTCAGGCAGTAAATCCCCTGGATTATCTTAAGTGACTAATATTTAACTCATATTTAATACAGGTTCAAGGTTATTATGCACAAAATCAACGGTTTCCAGATATATTGTTGATAATTTATCTTTTTTTATATTAAATCTAAATTTATTTAGTAGATAATTAACTTTATGAGATTTGCCTTTTTCATAATTTATAATTATATCCAGAATAACTCCCATTTCTCCTTCTTTTTTTAATAAAGCATTTTTTGTTTCTTTGTTTAAATCAATTTCACCAATTATTTCTTTCAGAGGTCGGTCCAAAAAAGCATCCAGCATGGACAACATGCCCATCATAAATAAATCAAAGGATTTATGTTCCATATCTGTCAGTGGTGCCAGATTCTCTGCAAATTTTGCTCTTATTAAGGTATTAAAAATTAAAACATCAGGTTTTTGACTACCAATTTCCTTTAAAAGGTTAATAAAAACCCATCTTTTTATATTATTAATTCCCAGCAATACAAGGGCCTGTTTTATAGATTTTATTTCAGATTTAAAACCAAAATAGGCTGAATTAATTAACTGTAAAAAACCATAAGCCAGGGAAACATCACTTTTTATAATTTTCTCCATTAATTTAAAATCAGGCAAATCTTTATTTAATTCTCTTAACAATCTATAATAATTTGCTTTAAATTCAGGTAAACTCTTTGAAGAAATCAAATCAGGTTTACTAAAGTAAAAACCCTGAAAATATTTATATCCATTTTTATGAGCCCAGTTAAAATCCTCTCTGGTTTCAATTTTTTCTGCCAGAAAATCTATATTATTATTGGGTTTGATATTATTTATTTTATTAATAATATCAGTTCTTTGTTTCTTACTGGTTTCTAAAAAATCTATTTTAATAATATCAACAATATCAAGAAATGGAATTAGATCTTCTTTATATTGAAAATCATCCAGTGCCAGTAAATAACCATTATCCTTCAATTCCTTACAGGCTGATATTATATTTTTTTCAGGTATAACATCCTCAAGTATTTCTACTACAAGAGAATTGGATGGAAATAAATGAGCTACTCTTTTTTGTAGCAAACTATCAGTAAAGTTAATAAATACTTTTTTATCACCGGTTAATTCCTTTATACCAAAATTATTAAAAACACCGGTTATTACAGAAGCTGTAGCTTTATTCCCCTCAAACTGATCATTATCATTCAATGAACGAAATAAAAATTCATATCCAAAAATTTTCTCATTGTTGTTCAAAATAGGTTGCCTGGCAATTAAATTCATATAATTCTCCTTGTATTGTAAATTTTATAACATTCTTTTTATTATATTCACTAAAAATATTAAAATTCCTTTATTCTTCTTTGTTTTTTTTTAAAAAATAAAGCAATTATTTTAAATTTAAATAGTAGTAATATAATAACTTAAGTTAATTACTATATAAAAATAAATTTTTTTTTAAAAAAAGAAGGAATATAATGTCTTTTCTTCAAATAAATAATATAGCAATATATAAAGGGGAATGAAAATGGATCAAAAAAATAATTTGCTTTCTTTTTTTAAGAACTGCAGGGATGGAATATACAGGAGTAGACCGGATGGAAAATATGTTGATGTTAATCCAGCTTTAGTTAATATGCTGGGTTATGATACTAAAGATGATTTATTATCCATCAATATACCTGAACAATTATACTATCAAAAAAAAGATAGACCTGGACCGGGAGAACGAAATAAAATATTTGAAACCAGATTAAGAAAAAAAAATGGGGAATTAATCTGGGCTGAAATAAATACCTGGGTTATTAAAGATAAAAATGATAATATAAAATATTATGAGGGAATTGTCAGAAATATAAGCAAACGTAAAAAAATTGAGAGAAAACTTCAGGAAACTAAAAAGAGACTGGAGTTGACTTTAAAAAGTATAGGTGATGGTGTTATTGTTACTGATGCTGAAGGTAAAGTTTTAATGTTAAATCAGGCTGCTGAATGTTTAACAGGCTGGCAGCAATATGAAGTGAAATACAAACAATTATCGGATTTTTTTACTATTATCAATGAACACTCAAGAAAACCTGTTAAAAATCCAGTTGAAAAAGTTATTCAAACAGGAAAAATAGAGGGGCTTGCCAACCATACAATACTTATTACCAGAGATGGTAAAGAAATATCAATTGCTGATTCAGCAGCTCCCATAAAAACACAAGATGGAAAAATTAAAGGTGTTGTTATGGTTTTTAGTAATGTAACAGAAAAAAGAAAAATTGTAAGAGCACTGGAGACTAGTGAAAAAAAATATCGACAATTATTTAATAATACAGGTACAGCTATGGCTATTTTTGAAAAAGATGGTTCAATTTCTATGGTTAATCAACAGATGGTTAAATTAAGTTGTTATACAAAAAATGAACTGGAAAATAATTTATCATATCGAGATTTAATCCAGGAAAT
>PWOK01000291.1 GCA_003557445.1 Halanaerobiaceae bacterium | reverse complement strand
TCTTTTTGATAACAATTTCCTATTGGCTTTCTTTTCTTTTTATTAGATTGGCTGTAATAATTGCCGGTTCTTCAGGAAGTCCTGCTTCAATGGCGGCCAAAGCTGGAGAACTGGACTTTTATATTGGTACCAATTTAATTTTATTTGGTTATCATATACATCATTTTTATTTTGGAATTGCATTTATAACAATTGCCGGCTGGCTTTCTATTGTGGGAACAAATTATATTTCAAAAAAACAAATTGCTGTATTGTATGGAATTGGTTTGGGATTATTTATGGATGAAATAGGTTTACTTTTAACCTGGGGTGATTATTGGTCAAGTCTTTCCTATACATTAAGTTTGTTTTTAGGAGGAATTTTTTTAAACATAATATATTTCCCTTATTTCTGGAAAGAAGTAAAAAACAATTTAAAAAAACAAACACCTTCTCCTTTTGTTTCCAATCAAAAACTATTTAAAATTATAGATAATGTAAGTGATAAAATGACCAGGACTGAACGGATAAGTCTGGCTTTTACTGGGGTTTTATTTGTTTTCATATCAATATTTGTTTTATTTCATCCCTGGACAGTTTATTACTGGGTTGCTGGAGGATTTATTCTTAAAGGAATATCCTCTCTTGTCAGAGGCTGGGCCTGAGAAAAACTTTAATCCGACAAAATCCGACAGGTGCCAGGCACCTCCCGAAATATGTCGAAAAAAAAGGAAATACCAATCTTGCTGGTATTCCCTGTTTGCTTCTTTTTTTTATATTTTAAGCCGTTTCTTCTTTTTCCTTCATAATTAATTCCGGCCTTTTATTATTCTTTATTACTTCCGGGGTTATAATACATTTATCAATTTCCGGTTTTGATGGTATATCATACATGATCTCCAGAATTGATTCCTCCATTACTGATCTTAAACCACGGGCCCCTGTATTCCTGGTTAATGCTTTTTTGGCAATCTCTGATAGGGCTTCAGGTGTAAATTCCAGCTTAACATCATCCATTTCAAAGAATTTCTTGTACTGTTTTACCAGGGCATTTCTGGGTTCTGTAAGGATTTCTATTAAATCCTCTTCTACCAGTTCATCTAAAGTGACTAAAACAGGCATTCTTCCAATAAATTCTGGAATTAAACCATAATGTAACAGATCCTCCGGAAGAATATGTTTTAATACCTCACCTATATTTTCACTCTCTTTACTTGTTTTGATATCTGCTCCAAAACCCATTACTTTTTCAGATATTCTGCCTTTAATAATATTATCTATATCATCAAAAGCACCACCGGCTATAAATAAAATATTGGTTGTGTCTATTTGAATAAATTCCTGATGAGGATGTTTTCTTCCTCCCTGAGGAGGTACACTGGCTTCGGTTCCTTCAATTATTTTTAATAAAGCCTGCTGTACACCTTCACCGGAAACATCCCTGGTTATAGAGGGATTTTCTGATTTACGGGCTATTTTATCAATCTCATCAACATAAATAATTCCTTTTTCTGCTTTTTCAACATCATAATCAGCTGCCTGAATTAATTTTAATAAGATATTTTCTACATCTTCACCCACATAACCGGCTTCTGTTAAAGAAGTGGCATCTGTTATGGCAAAGGGTACATCCAGAATTCTGGCCAGTGTTTGAGCCAGCAGGGTTTTCCCACATCCTGTAGGACCTACCATCAATATATTACTTTTCTGTAATTCAACTTCATCTATTTTCATATCAGAATTTACCCGTTTATAATGATTATAAACAGCAACAGAAAGTGATTTTTTTGCCCGTTGCTGACCAACAACATAATCATCAAGTATATTTTTTATCTCCCTTGGTTTAGGGATATTCTGAACACTAAACTCAATATCTTCATTTAATTCTTCTTCTATGATTTCATTACAGAGTTCTATACATTCATCACAAATATAGACTCCAGGACCGGCAACCAGTTTTCTTACCTGTTCCTGTGATTTTCCACAAAAGGAACATTTTAATTGCCCTTTTTCCTCACCAAACTTAAACATTTTATCACCTCTAAATATATATTACTCATCAAGTTTATTCTTGGTTAATATTTCATCAATAATTCCATAATCCAGTGCTTCCTCTGCAGTCATAAAATAATCTTTCTCTATATCCTTTTCTATTTGTTCCTTGGTACGATTGGTATGGTTGCTTAATATTTCATTTAAGGTTTCTCTGATTCTCAATAATTCTTTTATATGAACTTCTGCGTCATCAGCCTTACCCTGAACTCCACCTGCTGGTTGGTGAATCATAACCCTTGAATAGGGAAGTCCATAACGTTTTCCTGCTGTCCCACTGGCAAGCAGTAATGCACCGGCACTGGCTGCCTGACCCATACAAATAGTTACAACATCCGGTTTAATATACTGAATAGTATCATACATTGCTAAGGCTGCAGTAACTGATCCCCCCGGACTATTAATATATATGTTAATATCAGAATCAGGATCATCTGCTTCCAGATATAATAGTTGAGCTATAACAAGATTTGCCAGTTGATCTGTTACCTGACTTCCCAGAAAAATAATTCTATCTTCAAGTAGTCTAGAATAAATATCATAGGAACGTTCACCACGATTTGTCTGCTTTACAACCATTGGTATTAAACCTGACATATTAATTTCCTCCTTTATTAATTATTCCCTAAATATCTTTTTTTAAAAGGTTAGTTGTTGTCTTTTAAAAAATCTAACGTTTTTTCTATTTTAAGATTTGCTTTCAGGTTTTCAATCTGACCCTGTTTTGTTAAATGTTTTTTGATTTCTTCAGTATACATTTCACTGTTTTCAGCCATTTCAGCTATTTTGTCCTCAATATCATCATCTGAAACTTCTATTTCTTCTTTTTGGGCAATCTCTTTTAGAATTAAATTATCTCTAACATTTTTTAATGCTTTCTCATAATTTTCATCTTTCCAGGTTTCTTTATCCTGGCCACTGTATTCAAAATAGTCCTCTACTTTCATACCCTGTCTGGATAAACTAAAAGAAAAGTTTCTAAACATATTTTCAAGTTCATTTTCTATTAGAGTTTCCGGTATTTCTATTTCTGTTGTTTTTGCTATTTCATCAAGTATCTTGTTTTCATATTCATTGTTTATTTGATTTGTTTTCTGTTCTTTTATTTTATCTTCAAGATCATTTTTTAATTCATCAATAGTCTCAAAATCACTTACATCTTTTGCAAAATCATCATTTAGCTCTGGAACAACTTTTTCTTTAATTTCATTGATTTTCACTTTAAAATTAACTGTTTCTCCAGCAAGATCTTCTGCCTGATAATCTTCAGGAAAATCTATATCAAAATTTATTTCTGATCCAACTTTTTCTCCAATCAATTTTTCTTCAAACCCAGGAATAAATTGTCCTGAACCAATTTCCAGATTATATTCCTCAGCACTACCACCTGCAAAAGCCTCTCCATCCTTTGTACCTTCATAATCTACAACAGCAATATCTCCTTCTTCAATGGTTTCTTTATCACTTAACTCAAGACGACTGTTTTGCTGCTGATATCTTTCAAGATGTTCGTTTATTTCTTTTTCCTCTACATTAACTTCTTCTTTTTCAACTCCCAGATCTGTATATGCTCCCAATTCAACTTCAGGCATAATTTCAACCGCTGCAGTAATAGTTGCTTTTTCTCCTTTTTCAAAATAATAATCTTCAATTTCCGGTCTTGAAATAGGTTCTTCATCAATATCAGATATTGCTGAACTATAGGCTTCCGGTATCAATATATCAAGAGCATCTTTATACAGTACTTCTTTTCCATATTTAGCTTCCAGTACAGTTCTTGGTACCTTACCCTTTCTAAATCCGGGAACCGATACTTCTTTAACCACCTTTTTATAGGCCTTATTTAGTACCTCATCTACTTTTTCTTTTTCAACTTCAATTGTTAGTTTAAGATTATTACCTTCAACATCTTTTTTTGTAACTTCCATAACAAATATATACCTCCTACTTTTACTGGTTATTATGTTATTCTCATTTTTCTGATACAGCTTCTTTATGTTTAATATGTTAATAATCCCCGACCTGGCCTAAAGACCAATCTCGGGGTTATCTAATAATTAATTATGGTGCGAAAGGCGGGACTCGAACCCGCACGGGATAAACCCACTAGATCCTAAGTCTAGCGCGTCTGCCAGTTCCGCCACCTTCGCTCATTCTTCCCAAAGCATCTATAATCTTAGCATATCATTAATTAGTTGTCAAGTAATTAAAAAGCTATAATATAATTTTTTTTTAAAATAAAAAGGGAGCAGACAATTATATTTAAAATTCATAATATTAATTATTTTTTCTTTTAAACATATAATTGCCTCTCCGGATATAATAAAAATAATATACTATCTTGGTTGAACAATCAACTTAATGGCTGTCCTTTCTTCTCCATCAATTTCGATATCAGTAAAAGCAGGAATACAAATTAAATCAATTCCACTGGGAGCTACAAATCCTCTGGCAATTGCTACTGCTTTAACAGCCTGATTTAACGCTCCAGCACCAATAGCCTGCAATTCTGCTTTACCATTTTCCCTTAAAACGCCTGCCAGGGCCCCTGCTACCGAATTAGGGCTGGAATTAGCTGCAACCTTTAATATTTCTACTTCTTCCATTTTAGAATGATACCTCCTTGAATTGTTTTATGTTTTTTCTCTATATTATATATATTAGTTATTAATCAAAATATCCCTGCATGAATTAAAAAAAAATTAAAAAATTTATAATAAAACCCTGAATATCCAATAACTACTTCATTTCTCTTGATTTATTTTTCAGTATTGTATATACTAAATATGTGCACATTATTGTACACATATATAAAAATGGGAGGATTATTATGCATCCATATAAAAAATATGTAAATCCCTATCTGGGAGAATTACTGGAAAAAATCAAAATGGATAAAAACTTTATTAAAGGAGAGGATTGTTATTTATATGATGAACAAAATAATAAATATCTGGACTGTATAGCCAATTATGGGGCTGTCCCTTTTGGTTATAATAACCAACAAATCTGGCAGACAATAAATGATCTTCAAAAACAAAAAACACCTTCTCTTATAAAACCTTCTTTTATTAATTATGCTGGAAAACTGGCACAAAAGTTAATAGAAATCACACCAGATAATTTACAATTTGTTACCTATACCAATAGTGGTGCTGAATCAGTTGAAGCAGCCTTTAAACTCAGCCGTTCAACCACCGGCAGACCTGGAATTCTTGCTGCCAGAAATAGTTTTCATGGAAAAACCCTGGGGGCCCTATCAGCTACCGGAAATAGTAAATATCAGAACTCATTTGGAGCCCCTGTGGAAAATTTTGAGCATATTTCTTTTGGTGATATTAATTCTTTAAAAAATAAATTGGAAAGTAAACCTGAATTTTTTGCTGCTTTTATTGTTGAACCCATTCAGGGTGAAGGAGGAATTATTACTCCTCCTGAAAATTATCTTAAACAGGCTCAAAATCTATGCCAGAAATATGGTGTTTTATTTATTGTTGATGAAATCCAGACCGGCCTGGGTAGAACAGGAAATATGTTTGCCCTTGAATATGAAAATATTAATCCTGATATTCTTTTACTGGCTAAAGCTCTGGGAGGTGGATTAATACCAATAGGAACCTGTATCAGTTCAGATAAGGCCTATAATAAAAAATTTGCCATGAATCATTCCTCAACTTTTGCAGGTAATGCTCTGGCTTCTTGTGTTGGCCTTAAAGTTATTGAATTATTGACTGAAAATAATAG
>PWOK01000111.1 GCA_003557445.1 Halanaerobiaceae bacterium | reverse complement strand
AGCGGGCAACAAGATCCTCCTGGCGGCTGCATTCCTCTAATATACTGGCAATGGTAATTAATAATTGATCTCCTTTTTGATGTCCAAAAGCATCATTGGTTATTTTTAAACCATTAACATCCCCAATTATAATACTCAGGGGAAGCTGTCTCGCTGTATCATAACGCTCAAGCTCTTCATTAAAATATGTTCTATTATATAAACCTGTTAAACTGTCATTAAAAGTAAGGTCTCTTATTTTTTCCTCTATTTCTGTTAATTCATCTTCAATATTATGTTGTAGTTTACTGATTAGATATGATAAAATTGTTAAAGATATAAAGGAGAAAACAAATAAATATTTATTAACTGACAGTTCCGGAATAAAAGCCAGTGAAATAATTAAAACAACTATAGTAGTTATATTATAATATTTTAATGTTTTATCAGCCTTAAATATTATATTGGCAATAATAATAACCACCAGTAAACTGAAAATATAATTAAGGGGAAAACCATCATTATAGGCCAGATAAATCAAATGAACTATTGCTAAATAAGATAGAGCACGGCTGATTTCATATATATTATTTTTTATTGTTATATTAACTCTGGATAATAACACTATAACTAAAGCAATTGCTGTGATTACAATTCTCTCCAGCATATTCATGGGATCAGCTATCTGGGCTGATCTATATATAATTCCAGAGATTATATAGGAAAAGGACATAACCAGCAGTATAATCCTGCCTATATTTTTTTCATTATTATTTTTTATATATTTTCCATGTAATTTTAAAAGCATATTATCACACCTACATCCTGGTTTGAATTCATATTCCTTTTTTATTTTATTTTAACAAATTTAGCCTGAGCTGAGGCATATATATTACCATTTTTACCTTCAAGATAACTTTCAGTAAAAAATATATTTTTTTTGTTTTTTTTCATAATACCGTGTACAACATATTCATTATCTACAGGAACCATCTTTTTAAACCTCACATTTATCTCTGCTGTAACAGCTTTAATACCTTTCATATTAAGTACTTTAGCCATGGCTTCATCCAGAACAGTGGAGATTATACCTCCATGTAAAACATCTTTAAACCCCTGTAGATTTTTCCCCGGTTTAAAATAAGCTTTGACCTTATTCTCCTCATAAAAATCAAACTCAAGTTTAAGTGAAATAGGGTTTTGGGGACCACAGGCAAAACACATCTGATCATTTTCAATATTTTTACTTATATCCATGGTATAGTTCCTCCCTTTTATCCTTCAGCAAGATAAATATTTAACCAGTTCTTCTCCTCTGGTTTCTGAAATTTCACCTTTTCTCAATTTCCAGAATTGAGCCTTAAAACAACCATTATTAATAAAATCAACCAGATGGGGATGACAGGTCAATACAAATATCTGATGACTCTCAGCCAGTTCTGATAATATTTCTGCAGCCTGAAACAGGTGTGACCTATCATAATTAACCAGGGAATCATCAAGAATTACAGGAAGTGGTGGTTTGATTTCTTTAATCCTGCTAATTCTAACAGCCAGAAAGAGCTGTTCTTTAGTTCCCCTGCTTAAATAATCTATACTTTCCTGTTTATTACCTTCAGCCTGTGTTGTCTTAAAATCAGGTTCTTTTAAATCAGAAGGTGGTTCAATTTTTATATATTCTCCTTTAGTTAATTTTTCCATAACCTGGCCTGCAGGTTCAAGGAGATCTTCTTTTGCTCTATTTATAGCTCTTTCCCTGACTTTATTCAAAACAAAAGATACTGTTCTGTTCAGGGCATATCTTTCTGCTAAACTCCTGAGTTCATTCCTGGCTTTATTTAATTTTTTATGAGCTTTTTCTATCTTTTCCGGTGAAGCCAGTTTTTCTTTTTCTTCCTTTAATGATTTTAAACTGTCTTTTTTTTCTTCCAGTTCCTGTTCAAGTTGTCTGAGCTCAGCAGATGTTTTACTGTAGTCTTCCTCAACATTTTCTACTGAAGTATATTTATTGTATAATTGATCAAATATATCCATCAGGTCTTCTGTTCCTTCCATAAATCTCTGACCATAATCAAGTAAATCCTGTTTAATTCTATCAGAAGAACGTAGAGTAAAAAGGATATGTTTTTTTGAAGAATTATACTTCTGTTCCAGTTCCTCATATTCTGTGACCAATTTCAGCTGCTTCTCAAATTTTTGAAGTTTTTCATTGATCTTTCCTTTATAATTCATATCAGCTAAAAATACTTCTATTTCAGCTTCTAACTCCTCTTTTTTATTTTCAATATTATTAAGTTTGATGGCATATTCCAAAAATTCAAAAGCTGTCTTTAGGGCAGAAAAAATCTGATCACTTTTCTGTATAATTTGCTGATTTTCAGGTAACAGAAAACGTTCCTTTGTAAAATATTTTTCCAGTGTATTTATAAGGTCATAAATAGAACTTAGTTCTTCTTTAATATTCTTTTTCAAGGAAATCAGTTTTTCTTTTTCCTGTTCCCATTCTTTATATCTTTTTTTGAGGTCCTGTAGAGATATAAAATAATCTTTTATCATTTCAGGCATTTTTTGCTTGCCTGTACCCAGTATATTCCTGTATTTATCAAGGATCTTATCTGTTTTATTTGTTTCATCTTTTAAGATATCTATTTCTTTTTTTCTGTTTTCAATACCGTTTTTAATTTCATTTATTTTTCTTTTTTCTTCGTTAAATTTTTTTAATTTATCCCTTTCCTCATTATATCGGGAAAAATAATAGATTATTGTTAATACCAGAAAGGAAAAACCAATAAACATCCCTATAATTATATTAATAACACTTACTGAAATACCAGTAAACAGTGACAATAAACCAATCAGGAATGTTTTTTTTAAAACCTTATTTGGTCTGCCTTTTTCTGCCTGTTCCAGTTGAGTCTTTTTATTGTCATATTCTTCCTCAAATTGTCTAAGTTTGTTTTCTTCTTCCTTTAAATCGCGCTTTAATTCTTTAAGCTTTTCTATACTGGAAGTTAATCTATGCTGTTCAATCTGATCAGTCTTTATCTCCATCGCTTTTTGGAGATTATCTTCCCAGTCTGAATTAATATTTTCAGCTTCAGCTTGGAGCTGTCCATATTTTTCTTCATGTGTTTTTTTCTGTTCCCTGTAATTTTTTATTTTCTCCTGATAACCGGCCAGCTGTGAGGAGTGTTTTTCCAGTCTTCCTCTTTGTTCCAGAAGTTTTTCTTTGATAGTGTTAATATTACTCTGGCTGACATTTTTACGAAAATCTTCTTTGGTCTCCTGATACTCTCTATCTATTTCCTCATATTGTTCTATTAAACTACGGGCGTTTTCTCTTTTTTCTTCTGGAAACTTATCTTTTTCAATCTTTTCGCCTTTATGATCTGACAGATTAATTTCAAGTTCTTTTAGTTCAGTATAATTATCATAATTATTTTTTAAAACATCCAGTCTGGTATTTTTCTTTTTTAAGGATGAAATGCTTTTTTCATTTTTTTCTATTATTTCTGAGATATTTTTTATCTCTTCTTCTTTCTCTATATATTCTTCTACCTGTTTAAGGGCTTCTTTTTTTTCTTTTTCAGCCTCTTCAATTCTCTCATTATAGGGTTTAAATTCAGAGACATCAGGTTTTCCATATTTAGCCCCTATGGAATGAGCCTTATTAAAATAACTTCTGGCAATTGCAGGTAATTCCACTATCTGTGAAAGCCCTGCTCCCAGTAAAACCGACTGCAATCTTTCTTTATCCCGGGAACCAGAAACACCTTCAGGAATTTTCTGTAATTCATCCAGGCTGATTGTATATACCTGGTGATAGGTGAACTGATCAAGGTTGTTATAGAGATCATGAACAGTTATATCAGTATCCTCTTTTCCCTGCACAATATTAATTGCAGGTTTTGCATAACCCTTTATACTTAAATTGTATTTTTCTTTGGGATCTGTTTCTATATCTGCTTCAACATAATAATCTTTTGTTGGTGGAGGTAATGAACCATCACGGGGAAAACCATATCCAAGATAACGCAGTAATTTTAACAGTGTTGTTTTTCCTGAACGGTTATACCCACCTATAACCACCAATCCTTTTCCTATTTTTTTTATATGTTGATTATTAAATATACCAAAATCCCCTATATAAAGATTGTTCAATCTCAACTTTTCTCACCTCTTTCAAACAGTTCCTCTATTATTCTCTGCCGGGCCTCATTGAGAATTTCTTTTATTGTCTGTTGATCAGGGTGAAACTTATTCCATTCCTGTTCTTCATGATCTGATGAACCTTCCCAGATCCTTCCCCAGTTTTTTATAAGTTTCTTTTGTAACTGTCTGTCATCTTTAATATCATTGATGGTTTGATTAATTTCTTTAAAAACCTGATTATTTTTAATAAAATCATCAATATCCGGAAGATCTCTCCCTGTATGAAAAACCATTGAATGTGACCACAGTAAGGGATCTCTTTCAGCCAATCTATTATTTAATTTAGCAATCAACTCAACTGCTGCTTCTTCTCTATTTTCTTCAATCATATCATGTACTGGCCCTCTTCCTGTTATAACCCAGCGTACAATATATCCTTTAAACCATTGATCATAACCATCTTTTAAAATATTGATATTTTCCTGATCGATATCATTTTCAACACAGGGATCCTTTGTCAATATAGTTTCTGCTTTTTCCAGCAGTAATTCCTCCAGATCTGATAAATTCCCCGGTTTTTTTTCCTCTTTTTCATCAATCTTAATTTCTATTCTTTTTAAGATTACTCGGGCAGTGGGTATGAATTGAATTTCAGGTTCCAGGTCATTATCAATTTCTACCAGAAAACAACCCCTGATACCTGTTTCTCCAATATCCCTTCCCTGAGGTGTCCCCGGAAAAACTATCACTGGATTTTTTGAATTTAAAACCCGTGGTTGATGTATATGTCCCAGAGCCCAGTAATTTATATCATCTTTATTTAATAACTCATTTTTAGAAACCGGAACATAGTTTTTGTTTTGCGGGTCAAGCTGTGAATGTAAAATTCCCAGATTTATAAGGTTCTGATCAGGTACTGTGTAAAAACTGTACATTTTTCTGGATTCAAATTTATTCCTGTATGACTGTCCCAGAATTCGGGCCTGACTTTCCCCCTGCCTTTGATACTCTCTGACCTCTACATCTTCACTATCAAAAATATAAACATTTTCAGGTAATGCAAAGGGCTCTTTTTGTCGTCCAAGGGGATCATGATTACCTGATATAATATACAGGGGGATATTTTTTTCCTTCAACCTCTGACAGCTGTCAATAAAATATTTACTGGCTTCAATAGAACGGGCTTCCTGATCATAAAGATCTCCGGAAATAAGGATAAAATCCACCTCATATTCCAGGGCTTTATCAAAGATTTTTTCCAGTGACCTGTAATCTGCATTTTTAAATACAGAAGCCAGGTCTGATGATGGTTCTCCACCACAGTTTAAAGGCCGTCCCAGATGAATGTCAGCTGTATGAATAAAACGAATTTTTCCTTTCATCTAATTCACTCCTGTTTTTAAAACCTTTTACAACCAGTTAACTCTCAAAGAAATTATATAATAGATATTAGAAGGTACAGCCGAACTATATCCTCCCTCTATATTAAGGGCTGATCTTTTACCCAGATCAAATTCAACTCCGGTTCCTACATCAAATCTTCTTTGATGAACTCCCTCTTTTGTCCTGTTTACATAGCCAAGACTTCCATATAGAGATTTACTATTTAATTTCCAATAATATCTTAATCCAGCCCTGGTATATCTATTTGCTCCTCTAATTGT
>PWOK01000261.1 GCA_003557445.1 Halanaerobiaceae bacterium | reverse complement strand
CTGAAAATAGAGGGGTGGAAGAGAATAAAATCAGAGAGACTGAGGCCCGTGTTTATATGGGAAAAGACGCCCCGGAATTTTTAACTGATGGAATAGTAACTCTTAACGAATTTCGAAGTTTCATATTGGATAATCTATAGGAGGATTTTTATGTCACTGTTTAAAAATGAAAAAGACTTCAAGGCTCTTGAAACTGAAAATCAGAGCCTTAAAGCCGAGCTCAAGGAGCTTAAGGAGCTTAAGGAAAAATACTCTGAGCTTTCAGCCAAAGTTGAAAAAACTGAGGCTCAGGAAAAAATGATTTCATCTGTGGAAGAAGTTCTGTCTTCTTACCCTGTAGAGGTGAATGTTAAAGCTCAGTTTGAAACTTTGTCCGAGTCGTCTACATCGGTAGACGAACTTACACTTCTAAAAGCCTGCATAAGAGAGGCAAAAACTTCAGCTGAAAGTGAGCTTGGCACATATGAGAATGGGAGTGAAGAACTGGGAGAGGGGCAGGACGAACAGTTCACCCCTAAGACCCAAGAAGAAGCTATGGACTTCTACGAAAACAAAGGGTATGAAACCCGTGAGGCTATCGAGATGGCTAAAAAGAACTTTTCGGAGCTTTGGTAATGTTACAGGGTATGAGAAAAGCCCCTTATCTTGCCGAGAAGGAAGATGAGGTGGAACAGTTTAGGTTCATAAAGGTAAACCCTGCAACGGGTAAAGCCTCTTATGACCGGGGTACTGAGGCTGAGGCAGCTACAGGTGTTTTCACCTTAACTGGCTCTGTTTCAGAGGACGAAAAAGTGGAGATCGGAGATGAAGAATACATTTTCGATGAGGGAACGGCCTCTGCCCCAGCGGGGGTAATAAAAGTAGATGTATCAGAAGACACTTCCGATTCTGGTGCTGCCACCGCTCTTGCCGATGCAATCAACGCCAACTCAGAATTGGTTACTGCTGAGGCAGACGCGGAAGAAGTCACTGTTACTTACGTATCAGTAGGTACTGAGGGTAATGACGTTACCACAACCGATACTGTAACTAACGGATCGTGGGGTGAGGAAACACTCACTGGTGGAAGTGACTCGGATGCAGATGCTAATGCAGTATCAGTTTCTAACATGGAGGCTGAGTACAATAACTGCGTTTCTTACTTGCCTGTGGGGTATGATGAGAAAGAGGTATTGATAAAACTTGGTGGAACGGTTTCTAAGGGGGATGCTTTGGAATCCCTTTCCGACGGAACCGCTATCAAATCAGAGGGAGCAGAATTAGCTCAGGCCTGTGAAGACGGGGTTGAGGGGGATTTAATTGTAGCAAGATTAACCGTATTATAGGAGGTAACTATGCTTACTGGGCCAAGACTGGCACCGTTTTTTGCAGAAACAGAGCCTACAGATGAGATTAAAAAAGCTCGTTTTGTACAGGTGACACCTGCAACAAACAAAGCCGCATACAGTGATTCTGATGGGAATGCAGTTTCCGTTTCAGACTCTGAAGCAGAGTACAACTACGCAATATCCTACCTGCCGGTAGGGTACACTAATTCGGAAGTTCTCATAGAGCTTGCCGAAACCGTGTCAAAAGGAGATGGTCTTTCGTCCGATGCCGATGGAAAAGCCGTTAAAGAAACAACAACAGCAGATCAGCTTGCACAGGCGTGTGAAGACGGGGTATCGGGAGATATCATCACCGCTCGCCTGTTCATTCTATAATTAAGGAGGAAAAATGATTAACAGATCAAATCTTAACGTTCGAGATGATATTCGTCGAATGCTTAACAAAACCAGCCCTGCGGATACGGTGCAAGAAGATTCCTTGTTTCCAGTTGTCCCTGTAGATCTTCCGGCAGGAAGCATGCCTACTATTGAGGCCGGTGCCCATAAGAAAGTTATGGACAATAAACGGTCTCAAGGGGGCACAGCTCCTGAATCCCGTTTCAACTTTGGGGAAGATTCTTATCAGACCCGGATGTACTGGAATAAAACAGTCATTGACACGGTTGAAAATAACATGGTTAAAGGTAAATACAGCTTCGATCTCGAAGTTGAGGCCGCACAACATGTTCGGGATATTCTTCTTACTTCTCGGAAGTATCGACTGGCTCAAAAGTTTATGTCTGATGATATATTCACAGGGGCGGACTATGTTTCCACTCCGAGTACGAAGTTTGACAACTCCACCGGTGGACTTGACTCGTTTATTTCCGAGGTCTCCGATGCCGTAGATAAGATTCGTTCGAGAACAGGTCTCATGCGTAAGGCTTACTGGATCGCCATGACAGAAGATGCTATGTTTAAACTTATTGATCAACTGGTAGACAGTGACCGGTTTAAATATACTGACAACTTGACCCTTGCCACAGACGATGTTCAACGCCAAGCCATTGCTAAAGTAGCAAGAGTTGGCGGTGTTCGCATTGTAGGTTCTCTGTATGATGACAGTAAATTTGAGGCTTCCAGCAACAACTTTACTGATATGTATGCTGATGAGGATATGCTTGTTTATATCCCCTCCCCGGGTGGCTCCCTGCAACGGGCTGTTCAAGGTATCGGCTTTCAACCTGCTTGGAGAGGTTGGACTACATCGTACCTTATTGACTCTTGGGAAGATAAGGACGTAATGGGGGAGAATGTTCGCGTATCGGAATTTCGTGGACTTAAAGTAAACTCGGATTACGGTTTTAAACTTAAAGACGTTTTTACTGAGTAGATAGTTTGAGGGGCTAATTGCCCCTCAACTTTTATAAGCCTCAAGATTTGGGGTTTATATAAGTTGAGTAAGTTTAGTAACTCAGGGAGGAATTATGAAAATAACCGTAAGGCTGGCTAATGCGGCACAAATAAGACAAATGCAACCTAAGACTCTTAAAGAGTACAGATACTACGCTAAAAGAGCTATGGGTAGAATGTTGTTTGACGTAAAACGAGAGAGTTTAAACCATATAAGGGAAAACCCTAAGAATCTATGGTATAGAGATTTACCATCACTACCTAACAAGCTAACCCACAGAACTGGAACCCTTAGAAAAGCCATAGTGGAGGGCGGTAAATCTGAAGGTGACCTAGATAGATCTTGGGAGTACCTTAGAAGGAAAAAGAGTAACACCAATAGGCACATTTTAAAAACCTTTCATGGAACCATGTATCTCATCGGTGATACACTTATAGGTAAGTGGTCTCCTTATGTTAGATCAGGTTCGGCTGCCCTGCACCACAAGTGGAAGACAAATGACTTCTCTACCGCTGGAATCGACTCGGACTCACAGAGATACTATGATGATAGTCTCGAAAAGAACCAAGGTTTAAAAAACGCAAAAAGAAGTATACACTTCAGAATAATGCAAGAACACATGGGCCGACCGTATTTATCCCCTGCTTTTAAGTCTATCCGAGGACGTTGGAAAGGGTTAGTTAGAAGAGAGATGGAACAATTTTCTGCTTGGTATAACAGGAGGATCGGATGAACATTTTGGATTATGTGGACAAAAAAATGTCCAACCTTTATTTTCAAGGTAAAGAAGTGGTGAAAGACTGGGATGCCTCCGCAGACCCTACAAGAGAAGAACTCCCCCGAGTGGAAATGGATTTAGTAGATATTGGTGACGGGGATTTCACCACTCAATCAAACCAAATAGAAACATTTATCTTTAACATATATTTCTATGCTGAAGGAAAACCTGGGTTGGGTTTCATCAAGGAAACAGTAGATATGGCTAAATTGATGAAGCGTAAAATTTTCTCGATTTATGCTGACACCCAGCAAGGGATTATTAGCATAGAAAACATGTATAAAATGGATGTGGGAAAAATATTTTTTACTACACTGGAAACAGACCCTGTTGCAGGGTTTGCCTTTACAGTAACAGTTACATTTGACACCCCTATAGGAGGATGATATGGCAACAAGCCGAGTAAATCAAACGGGAGCCGTTGGCTTCGAAAACGGTGTAAACCACGGAGGTTTCGGGGATTTTGATTCTCGAAATGAATTATCAAGCGAAGCAGGGCGACCATATACGGCTATGCCCCTTCAAAAAGAATTTGATACCATTACAGATGAGTCCATAACTTCTGCCCCGTATAAGCAGGAGGAACAACTTGGAAGAATAAACTGTGATAACAACTATGAGTATGTTAACCGTTTTACGGGACGTAATTCAGATTACCTGTGGGCTTGGGGTTTTGAAACTGTCCATCCTGTGTCGGTATACCGTGTCGGAGATCTGGAAATCACGCCTGCTAAAGACGATGAGTTCACAGACGATGCCGCTAATACTTTGAATTTTCTCAGGGAGGAAAACTACAAGGATATAATGGGGAACAATATTCGCCTTTTTATCTTCGATAACGTTGCCGATGCAACTATTTCAGAGTCCAGCTCTTCAGAAACTCTTACTGCTACGGCAGGTGACGATATTACTACATCCCATACATTTGGTAATATGTATGAGCATCAGTATGAGTTGCCCAGAGATCGTAAGCAAAGAGATTTTTCATCTAAAGAAGCGGCAAAACTTTCTGACCTTGACCTATCCGGCCGCACACGGCAACTGTATCAGACCTTTGCCAAGTCTTACCACGATTACTATCTCGTGTCTCCTAATGTTATGGCAGAAAATTTTAGTCTATCTTCCAGTGCCGGAGAGTATGTGAACATTTCTCATACCACTGCCGGTCACAATGTGAGGATTATCGGAAGCGATAATGCTCGTAAAGATAATGGCGAGTCGATTACACCGGTTGACTTTTCCATGCCCTGCAACCTGAAACAGACTACGGATAATGTCGTACACTCCCAAATGACAGCAGAGATGTTTGCTCACGTGGAGGGTGAAAACTTTGAGGATGCTACTAAAGTAGACATGGAAGTTACGGAGTTGGATACTGAGGTAAGTTTCTCTTTAGACCGCCTACAGTCTTCTGCTTCGGGTTACTACATAATGGAACCCAACCTTGAGGGACATTATGATGTAACATCTTCTGTCACAATCGGGCGTCAATCAGGTACACAATTTCAGGAGTGGAGAGACTTGAGACAGCATCTCGGTGCTCGGTATGCTTGGAATAAAGGCGGGCTTATGCAAGAGTTGATTGTTAAGTCTTTTTCCCTTGACCAAGCCGGTGCTGATGACTCCCCTGTGGCTCAAGAGCCTGTAGAACTTAATATCCACGCAGTGTGTGACACTCATAAGTTCACAGACTGGCTGTACGATGAAGTATATGCGGATTCCCCTGTGGTTTTCCGTGTCCGTGATAATAACCCCGCTAACGGTTTCGCACCGAAGGCATAAACCATTACTCCCTGCCTCTTTAGGTAGGGAGATTTTTTATTTATAGGAGCGACTATGCGTATCAAAAGAAGAAAAACTGTAACAGTTACAAATCCCAACGGAGAAGAAACTGTAAAAATGAAAACCCTTTTTACAGAGGAGCAAACAATTACAGGAGACGTAACAACAGATATTGTTACAAATCTGAGAAAGGCCATAGTGGACTTTAAGGGGTTCACTGATGAAGACGGAGATGCCTCTGTAACTGAGGCAAATAAAAAAGCTGTCATGGACGCCATTTTGGAAGACCATACTAACAATAAGGATAAGGAAGATACTCTTTTTGAACGTATGATTAAGGCTTTTTCCGCACACGAAGACTTGGAAAAGTCCGAGACTGGGCAGAAGCAGTAGTGATGTTCGGGTGGTCTCCGCTTAAGTGTCGGGACTGCCCTAAACTTGATATATGCAAGTCCACCCGAGTCACTTCCACCGATGTAATTTGTCCTTTCGTAGGAGGAATAGAAGGAAACTTTTATTTTCTTGGACACCATACATTTATCCCT
>PWOK01000321.1 GCA_003557445.1 Halanaerobiaceae bacterium | reverse complement strand
TATTTTAGCTTCAGTATTATTTAAAGAATGTTTTATCATATCAGGTAGCCCTAAAAATTTGGGACAAAAAGTAATTCCTTTTTTTATATGTACAAAACGGGGTACATATATCATATCCACATTTTTATCAAGTAAGTTTAATACCTGACCTACATAAACTTTCATTGGTACACAAATTTCTGAAACAGCATTTTTAACCCCTTTATTTAAAATACTGTGACCTGTTCTATCAGATAATACAACTTCAAATCCTAAATTATGAAAAAAAATCTTCCAGAATGGATAGTAATAATAATATAATAATGATTGGGGAATTCCTATTTTCATTTAAAATCTACTCCTATTTGTTTTCACTTAAATTGCAATTATTATTTTATAACATAGTTTAACAATTTACAAGAAGAAACAGGGTGAAGGTTTGTTTAACTGGATTAATTTTAATATATATGTTATAATCTAAAAAAATTATATACAGGAGGGAAAAATTATGTCCTTATTCTGGGGTAAATTTGCTGAAATTGAAGAACTCTTTGCCAGTTTAACAGATAGTGTAGAAAAATGCCTTTTTGCTGCTTCAGATGCTATTATTGAATATATTAAAAATGGTGAAAATGAAAAAGTAAAAAAATTGTCACAAACAGCACACAGTGCAGAAAGTGAAGCTGATGAACACAGAAGAAAGATAATATCAAAATTATTACAGGGGTCATTAATGCCCAATACACGGGCAGATTTAATGAATTTAATAGAAGATATAGATGATATTGCTGATACAGCTGAAGATGTACTTGATTCTACTTTCTTTATTTCTCTTGACCTTTCAGATTTAAATGAAAAAAAGATTAATGAGATGTTAATTAAAATCAAAAAACAGTATCAAACCTTAAAAAAAGCAGTTTCTTTAATTTTTACTGACATGCATCAGGCCCTTGCCAGTGCCGGTCAATTAGAATATATTGAATCAGAGGTAGATGATATTGAAGAAAAAATCATTAGAAAAATAAGCCAGAGAGAGGATATTGAACTGGCTCAAAAGCTGGCCTACCGTGATACTGTAACAAAAATAGCCAGCCTAACAGATATTATTGAAAATGCAGGGGATAAAATAGAAATTATAGTGGCTGTAAGGAGAGGATAAAACATGTGGCAATTATTTTCAGGCATATACCTGGGAGGTACTCTTGGTGCCAATGATAGTGCCAATATATTTGGAACAGCTGTAACCACAAAAACAATTAAATTTGAAACCGCAGTAGCTTTAACCAGTCTTTTTGTTCTTCTGGGAGCTGTTCTGGAAGGAACCGGTGGTATTGAAACCCTGGGTTCACTTGCAGATCAGACACTTACTTCTGCCTTTATTACTTCACTGGCTGCTGCACTTACAGTAACACTAATGACTTTTCTGGGGCTACCAATATCTACATCTCAGGCAGTGGTTGGAGCTATTATTGGGGCAGGTTTAATTCAGGGAAATGTCCATTTTGTTTATCTGGGACCGATTATTATTGCCTGGATTACAACTCCTCTGGGAGCTGCCTTTATAGCCTCTCTTATTTACTGGTTTTATTTGAAATTTATTGATCACAAAATTGCTCATATTGGACAGCTGGACTATTATATAAAAATTGGTCTGGTTCTAACCGGGATTTATGGAGCCTATTCACTGGGAGCAAATAATGTTGCCAATGTGATGGGTGTATATGTTCAGGCTGGTCTTTTTTCTCCAGCAATGGGGGCCTTAATTGGTGGTATGAGTATTGGCCTGGGTATAATCTACAGCAGGCCAGTAATGAAAACTGTGGGTAACAAAATACTTCAGTTAACTCCTCTGACAGCTTTGATATCAGTACTGGCCCACTCTATAACCCTTTATATTTATGCTCAGATAGGTATTCCTGTATCCTCATCTCAGGCAATTGTTGGTGCTGTAATTGGTGTGGGACTTGTTAAAGATGTTAATATGTTAAATTTAAAAACAACAAAAAATATTCTTTTTGGCTGGATTGGTACCCCCTCAATAGCTGCAATACTGGGAATTATATTATCATATATTTTTATTGCAATTTGATTTTTCCTACCTTACATTGGTTTTATTTCTATCTGTATATCAACTACCAGATTATTATTAAGTGAGGCTTCTTTTATATTTTTACTGTCAATACCATATTCCTGATCGTTTTCTTCACTGGAAAAAAACAGTCTATATAATGAAATTCTTTGATCATATTCTATTTCAAAATCAGTAGCAATTGAAGGTTGTTTGAGAATATAAGTTGAATCAAGATACGGTGAAAGATCTTTAATCTTTCCTGTATCCATAATTGTTTTTCCTTTTTCACCCAGTATTACTGATCTTTCTCCCTCTATTCTATGAGCAATATCACTATTATAAAACAAATGATTATCTTCCAGAAGTAAAGGGTTATTAAAGGAAGTACTCAATAAGATATAAAGAGGAACATAATTATTTTTTTCTCTGTAATCCGGGCTTTTTTTGATTTTTTCAAGATGTTTTTCTTCACCATTATAATAAATCTCAAGATAGGTATTCAATTGAGCAAGATTATAAAATTCATCAAGGGAAATTTTCAAAACATCAATACCCAGTATGGATATTATATCCTGCCCTATAAGATGGTCATTATGGATAACATTTAAACGGGGACCATCACTGCTATGAGTATTTAAGTTTAATGAAAGAACCATAAATATTATTAACAAAAAACAGACTGTCATTTTGATTTTTTTGCTGTTATTTTTCATTGATTATTTTAGCCTCCCTTATTTTATTACTTGTTATAATTATAACAAACATAAAAACAACTTGCATTAATTATTTTTGTATATTTCACCCAGTAAATATTAAATATTAAAAAGAGGATTTAAGGTATATTATATTGAAAGATAAATATAGTGATTTTTTCTGTAAATCAAATATAATCAGGAAGGTGAATATAAATGAAGAAAATATTAGTTTTATTTTTATCTCTTATCATAATCTCTTTTTTTACATCCAGCCTGAAAGCTGAAGAAAAATATGATTTAAGTTTAAACCTGGAACAGGGAAATACCTATCAAATAGATTCTTTTATCAGGCAATCTCTGTCAGTTAATTTGTTTGGTTCAGATATTTCCATGGTACAGGAGATAGAATCAGTAAAAGATTTTGAAGTGCTGGAGATAACTGATGATAATAATTATATTATAAATGTGAAATATAGAGAATTTAAAATGAATATTACAGATATTGAAGGAGATCTTTATGATGATTTAGCTGAACAGGAACCGGAAAAGGAATTAGAAGATATTGCTTCTCATCTTGAAGATTTTACTTTTACTATTGAAATTACCCCTTATGCTAAAATAATAAATATTGAAGGATTTGATGAACTTAAAGATAAAATAATTGAGGATACTGACCAGGAACTTGAACTTTTAATTGAAGAATATCAGTTTGAAGATGTAATAAACCAGTCTATCTCTTATATTCCTGAATATCCGGTTAGCCCCGGGGAAAGCTGGGAATCATCACTTGAATATAATTATTTATTTAGTTTAATATCACACAATGTTTTTACTTTAAATAGTGTTCAGGAAAATAAAATTATTATTGATATTGAAAGTGACTTTGAACCGGGAGATTTTGATCTGCTAATGGATTTTGCAGAAAATGATAATATTGAAATCAATTTTGAGATTGATTCTGAAAGCAATCAAAAAGGCCATTTTGTTATTAACAAACAAAACAACTGGATTAAAGAAGCTTTTCTAGAACAAAAGCTATCAGGCACTCTTTTTGTTAAAGATAAAGAAAGTAATATTTCTTTTAGAATACCTGTAAAAATGGATTCTGTTATTGAAATAAAAGGAAGTTAACCGTAAAAACCCCTTTAAAAAAGGGGTTTTCTTTAATTATCAAGTGTTTTTAGCAATTTCTTTAAATAAACAGTAAATTCCTCTTTGAGATCATCTCTACTCAAAGCAAATTCAACTGTTGCTTTGAGAAAACCCATTTTATTACCAATATCATAACGTTTTCCCGTAAAATTATAGGCAAACATATCCCGGGTGTTAATCAGTTTTTTGAGGGCATCAGTTAGCTGTATCTCATTACCCCTTCCCGGTTCAGTGTTTTTAAGCAAAGGGAAAATGTCAGGAGTAATAATATATCTGCCACATATGGCAAGATTGGAAGGAGATTTATCTATTTCTGGTTTTTCAATTAAATCTTTAACATGATAAACCCTTTCCTTTTTATGCCCATAATCCACTATTCCATATTTATCCACTTCAGTTTCAGGTACTTTCTGAACACCCAGTACTGGTTCTTTGTATTTTTCATAAACCTCCATCATCTGTTTAATAACCGGTTTTTTTGAAACCATTACATCATCACCAAGCAAAACAGCAAATGGCTCATCATGGATAAAAGTTCGGGCACAATAAACAGCATGTCCCAGACCTCTGGGTTGTTTTTGTCTTACATAATGTATATCAACAAGGTTTGATAGGCTTTGTATTTTATCCAGCAAATCATATTTGCCTTTATTTTTTAAAGCCATTTCCAGTGTTAATGATTTATCAAAATGATCTTCAATACTGCCCTTGTTTTTTCCTGTGATTATTAATATATCTGTTATACCAGCCTCAACAGCCTCTTCAATTATATATTGAATTGTAGGTTTATCCACTATTGGTAACATTTCTTTGGGCTGGGCTTTGGTTGCCGGCAAAAATCTTGTTCCCAATCCTGCTGCCGGTATTATTGCTTTAGTTACTTTCATTTATATTTCAACCTCCTGCTATTTTTATTGTATTAATCCTATTTTATCAAATTTATAAAAACCTCTCAAATTAAATACTATTATTATTTTCTTTTATTATTTGCTTTCATAAGCTTTATGAATAATTTGGCAAGGCGGGGGTCAAATTGACTGCCTGCATGCTTTTCTATATCTTTTAAGGCTTTTTCTCTGGAGATAGCTTCTCTATATGGTCTGTTATTGGTCATAGCATCATAGGCATCCACTATAGATATAATCCGGGCCAGAACCGGTATTTCTTCCCCAGAAAGTCCCCGGGGGTAACCACTACCATCCCACTTTTCATGGTGAGAAAGTATTTCCTCAGCTATAAGAGCAAATTCATCTGTTGAGGAGGCAATTTTATGCCCCACTTCTGTATGGGTTTTTATAATATCCCATTCCTGAGCAGTAAGTTTGTCCTCTTTTTTCAGTATTTCTTCAGAAATACTGGTTTTACCAATATCATGAAGAGAAGCAAGAAGAGACAGTCTGTTCAATTCAGAAGAGGTTAAACCAATTTCCTGACCCAGCATTAAGGCCAGTTTTTCAAGACGCCGGGCATGTTCCTCTGTTTCATGGCTTTTAGCACCAAGTGTTTTTAATAATGTACTGACCAGATTATTTTTTGCACTTTTACTTTCAACAAGCTTATTTCTATACATTTTATCCTCTGCTTCTTTTAATATTTTAAATATATCCTGATCAAAACTATTTTTAACTGCAGTTCCCAGTGATATGGAGACAGGAATTTCTTTTTGCTCAGACTGTCTGCAAAGATTTTTGATTTTTTTACAGATAGAGCTGGCAATCTTTCTTTCTGACTGAGGCATAAAAACAACAAATTCATCTCCACCCCAGCGCACGATTATATCCTTTTCCCGGCAGGCCTTTTTTAATATTCTTGCTGTTTTTAACAACAGTTTATCACCTTTATTATGCCCATATGTATCATTGATTAACTTTAAACCATTAACATCCCCTATTATAATGCTAACAGGAAGATTATCTTCTTTATTAAGTTCCTGAATTT
>PWOK01000071.1 GCA_003557445.1 Halanaerobiaceae bacterium | reverse complement strand
TGACATGTACCCGATTTGTTGGACACATAGAAAGTTTGATATAATAAATATAAGAGAGGAAGTGTCCAAGAAATGGGAAGAAGAAAAAGATTTGAACCTGAATACAAAAAAGAAGTTATTAAATTAGTTACAGAAAGAGGTATGAAAATTAGTGATGTTGCTAAGGATATAGGTGTATCTGATACTTCAATCAGAAGATGGATTAAAGCATATAGTGAACATGGTAAAAATGCCTTTCCTGGTAAAGGTAACTTAAGACCTGAAGATGAAGAGTTCAGGAAATTAAAAAAAGTAATTGCAGATCTTAAGGAAGAAAATGATATATTAAAAAAGGCTATGCGCATCTTCAGCAGAGACGTGAAATAAGATATAGATTTATCAAAGAACATAGCTCCCAGTTTCGCGTTGTGAAGATGTGTGAAGTTTTAAAAATAAAAAGGAGCTCATATTATGACTGGCTTAAAAGGCCAGAAAGCAATCGAAAAAAAGACGATAAAAAACTACTAAAAGAGATTCAACGGATTCATAAAAAATCCTATGAGACATATGGAATTCGAAGAACCAAGGCTCAATTGAACAAAGAAGGCATAATATGTGGTAAGAATAGAGTAGCCAAATTAATGCGTGAAAACGGCATATATAGCCGTTTAAAACGCAAATTTAAAGCTACTACTAATTCTAATCATAATTATCCTGTAGCTCCTAATCTTTTAAATCAAGACTTTCAAACTGATGTCCCAAACAAAAAATGGGTTGGTGATATAACCTATATACCAACAGATGAAGGTTGGCTATATCTATCAGGTATTGAAGATCTATTTAATCGGAAAATAGTAGGCTGGTCTTTTAGTAATAGAATTACAAAGGAATTAACTTTATCTTCATTAAAACAAGCAATTGGTAAAGAAATGCCTGGATCGGGACTTATATTTCATTCAGATAGAGGATCTCAATATGCTGCATATGCTTTCCAGGATGAGTTACGTAAGTATGATATACGACAGAGTATGAGTCGCAAAGGTAATTGCTATGATAATGCCTGTATGGAATCATTTTTCTCTAGTTTAAAAAAAGATATAATATATGGCAGAAAGTTTAAAACAAGGGAAGAAGCTAAGGTGTTAATTATTGAGTATATTGAATCTTTTTATAATAATAGACGGTTGCATTCGTCCCTAGATAACATGTCGCCAAATGAATTTTCCAGTCAATATTTAAAAAACAAAAATGTTGCTTGAGAAAATAATTTTATAAATCTAAGAAAACGAGAGAAAAAACACACTTTTATGTGTCTAATTTAACAGGAACAGTCCATACCTGTAGTGTTGTTTCATCAGCATGGACTACTTTTTCCTGTAAAAGAAAAGTATGCATTCTATCATAAAGGTTTTTTAACCAGTGATTGGCTCCGTATATTACCCAGTTGGCCAGGTTTTGGCGGGATAATTCAACCCCAAAATTTTTAAATTGTTGTTCCTGGCGATAAAGGGGAATTGCTTCAGAATATTTCCGATGCATTATGTAAGCCATCAATGATGGAGAAACAAAACTTCCTTTTAAAACAGGATTGGGCATTTTGGCAGTGATTATTGGTGTTGTGATATTCTCTTTTTCGCATTCTCTACAGCCATAAACATATCGTACATGTTCTACTACTTTGACTTGAGCAGGAATAACTTTTAATTCTTTTCTGATTTCCTTGCTCATTTCATGAAGAGAATTTTTACAAGCTGGACAGACTTGTTGTTTTTCATCCAGACGGTGTTCAATAGTTTCAGTAGGCAGATCATCAAAAGATTTTTTCTTTTTGTTTATACCTTTGCGTCGTCTATATGTAATTTCTTCAATGGTGGGTTCTACTTTATCCGGTTTGGATTCTATTTCAGCTTCATTAAAAATTGACAATTGTTCGGAATTGGTTTTTTCACTAGAAGCACCATAAAGTTTTTGTTGGCTTAAGCGAAATTGTTCCTCATACCAATTTAATTTAGCAGTTAATTCTTCGTTTTTTTGAACTAACTGCAGACAGATATCTTTTAAGGATATTTTAGAACCATCTTTTTTATTAAGTTGTCTAAGTATTGATTCATTAGTAGTTTTCATGCTTTTATTATATCATATTTAATCATAAAAAGGTAGTATAATATAACATATAAGCATAAAATTTTTATATTTTTCAATACTTTTTCATTTTATATAATTAATCTTTCTTTAACATCATAATGGGCATCTTTTTGATGAATAGATAAGCCATCTAATAACCACCTGAATTCTCTTTCATCAATAACCATTGTGGAGCCTTCAGTACCATTAGGCCATTTGAATTTACTTTTTTCAAGACGTTTATAATGTAACCAGAAACCATTTCGGTCCCATTCTAGAATTTTAATTTTATCCTGTTTGCGGTTACAAAAAACAAACATACTTCTTGAAAAAGGGTTAAGTTTAAAGCTTTCCTGAACAATTATGGATAGACCATTAATTGATTTTCTTAAATCTGTAGGGCCAAGGGCTAAATAGACTTTATCAATACTATTTTGGTTTAACATTGTTCATTCAAGATCCTGACAACTTTTTTAAATGTTTCTGAATCAAATTCTGGTGCTACTTCAATAGTTGAATGTCCAATAATAACTTTTAGCGGTTTGGCCTTTGATTTAGTAGGAATAATAGTAGTCCATTGAGTCTTTTTTGCTTTTTGATTTTTTTCTTTATTAAATTTAGTAATCCAATATTTAAGGGTATGAATTGATATTTCATTTTTTTCACACCATTTTGCAGCAATTAACCCACTTGTTCTGTAATCCTGGATCCGTTTTGTCCAGAGCTTTCTTTTTTCAATATTCATTGTGAGATTCCTCCTTTTGATAAGATTATCTCACATAATAATTCATTTGTGAATGTGGGTTAGAATTGACGCTTACATTAAAAGAATTACATTCACAGATAGGGGTGGTATTACAGGAAACATTTTTGTTCAATGATACAGTTTGGGCAAATATTGCTTATGCTAAACCTGAAGCTACTCCTTTAGAAATTATCAGAGCAGCTAAACTGGCCAATGCTCACGATTTTATTGTAAAGATGACTGATAGCTATGATACTATGGTTGGTGAAAAAGGACAGAGTTTATCTGGAGGACAAAAACAAAGAATTGCTATTGCCAGAGCTTTATTGAATAACCCTCGGATATTGATTTTAGATGAACCCACATCTTCGGTGGATACCCGGACAGAAGAAAAAATACAGCAGGCTTTAGAAAGATTAATGAAAGACCGGACAACTTTTGCCATTGCTCACCGGCTGGCAACTCTCAGAAATGCTAACAGGTTGGTGGTAATTGACCACGGGAAAATAGCCGAGATGGGGACACACCGGCAATTAATGCAAAAAAAGAACATTTACTATAATTTAGTGATGGCTCAACGAAAAATGCACCACAGTCAGGCAGTTGGAGGCTAAAATGTTTTAAATTAAATAATTAGAAGAAGGTGAAAAAGTTGGATGTAAAAGCACAGGGTACAATTAATGAAAACCTTAAAAGAGCTGAAAAAAATGTAATTAATTTTATAGAAAATTATCCTTTCAAAAATAAAGAAAATTTATTAAAAAGATTTAATGCTTTTACTGTTGTTCCTTTAAATTATCTTAAAGAAAAAAAACAAAAAAAATATTTTATTATGAAGTTATATCGACAAAACCAACAAAAAATTATCAATGACATTGTCATTAACGAATTAAAATATTTGACCTCAGAAATAAATAAAAAAGACTTTAAGATAATAATTTTTAAAGGGATTTCACTGGCAAAAGATTTATATGATCCATTATATAAAAGAATATATGGAGATATAGATGTTTTTGTTTCTCCTGAAAATGTAAATAAATTAACAACTATTTTTGAAAAAAGAAACTATCAAACTAAAGAAGGGAATAAATTTATAAAAGAAAAAGCAAATTTGAATGATTTAATTGAAGGTGGAGGAAATCTTGATTTACTTATTAATTCAAAACCTATTAATATAGGATTAGATCTACATACCTATCCCTGTATACCAGAAAAATTATTTAATATTAAAGTTAATGAATTATATGAATGTTCAAAGAAAATGAAAATACAAAATTATTATATTCATGTTTTAAGTTTACATGACAGATTAATACAATTAATAGTTCATTTCACAAAACATTATATAGGAAATTTTGAATTTTATATGTTACATGGAAAATCTTTTTATCCAGACATAAAACACCTTCATGATATAGCTTTATTAATTAAAAAATATTACAAAAACCAGGCAAAATGGGAAGAATTATTACAAAGAGCAGAAAATTGGGATGCTTTAGGTGAATTAAATTTTACTTTTTATATATTAAAAGTAATATATAAAGATATAATACCACCAAAATTTATAAAGAAAACAAAAAAATATAAATTCAACAAAAAATATGAATTCCTTGGAGGCTGGTTAATTGAAATTACTTCTGCATCTGTACAGGAAATATTTGATTGTGAAATAGATAATAAAATAAAAGAAATAAAAAAATGTAAAGGTGAAAAGATATTATCTTCATATCATAAAGATTATAATAAACCATCAGAAAAGCAAAGAAATAGATTTAAATTAGAAAAAGAAAATAAAATATGGGCTGAAGGTTTTAGCTGGTGGAATAAAGATTATCTTAATATAAATATAATGGTAAAAAACACAGATAATGTTTTCGAAAGCAGCACAGATTTAGTTTATGAACAGGATTCTGTAGAAATAATGATAGAAGGTAGTAAAAAAGCTGATTATGGCTATTTGTTTAAGGTTTTTACCTTTGCCCCCAGAATAACAGTAAATGGTGATAAGGAGATAATAATATGGAGCACCTCTAAGGATGAAAGAATAAGTAATAATAAAATACCTGTAAAATTCAAAGAATATACAGGGGAATATGAAATAACTGTTAGTTTTCCCTGGAAACTACTGGGAATAAAACCGGAAAGAGGTTTAGAGCAAACATTTGATTTTGCCATAAATTATGGAGATAAATTCAGAAAAAAAAGAAAAAAAAGAATACAATGGTCAAGTAATAAAGTAGCATGGTTTAATTATATTACCTGTGGAAAATTAATTTTGAGATAGGAGAGTCAATAAGGCTCGCTTAAAATTCATATCATCTGCTTGTTTTCTTTTACTGTGGGAGGCATGTCTTTTCCCGGCTCTTCTCATCCGGGAATGGATATGTCTTTTCATTAGTAAATGATCAATATTTTCATCAGTATATTCTCTTCCAAATTCATTTATAGCCCGGGCTCCCTTACCTAAAACCAGGGCTGCCAGACCATAATCCTGGGTGATAACAAGATCTCCAGCTTTACATTTATTATATAGGGCCATATCTACAGACTGATTGGCACTGTCCAGAGAAAAGACCTGTCCATAGTCTGATTTAATCTGATGAGAAATATCAGTATAAATAATCAGTTCAATATTATGTTTTCTGGCTATTTCTTCAGTTATATCAATAACAGGACAGGCATCCCCATCAATTAAAATTCTCATACTTTTAACATCCTTTTACTTTATATTAACTATTGAGTGAATTTATTATAAGACTAATTAACTGTTATGTCAAGAGATGTCGATTAAACAGGAGATATTCAATAGATGAAGAATAATATATATAGAAAAGTATTTTCACAGGGGGTAATTATGGGAAAAAACAAAAACTATACAGAAGAATTACAGAGAGAAATTGATAAAAAAGCTGCTGATGGTGGTGGCCAGGTTATAATAGAAGAAGGAATATATACAATAGCTACTATAGAACTCAGGGATAATATACATTTGATACTGGA
>PWOK01000231.1 GCA_003557445.1 Halanaerobiaceae bacterium | reverse complement strand
GAAAAAATAATTACCGGATTTTCTGAAATAAACATATTAAGCCGTTTTCTACTTTTTTCTAAATCACTATTCTGTTTTCTGATAAGATCTATACCTTTCCCAAAAATTATTCCAGTAAAAAAATATATTATTATTGCAGTTATCTGCATAGATAAGTATGTTTCCATCCCTTCATTAAATGAAGGGATAAGAACTATTAAAGAACCCAATAAGAATCCAATTATTCCTCCTTTTATTCCCAGTAAATAACTTGCTGTCAGTACAAAAAATATACCAGCAGTTGCAATAAATTGTGGTGGGAATATAAATAAAAAGGCAAATAAAATAACTCCTGTAATAGCAATTATTAAATAATATATTTTGGGTTGAGAATTTTTAATAATATTTTGATAATATTCCATTAATATTCTCCTTTCAGGCTGATTATCAATAATTTATATAAAACTCCTGAAAATCAGAAAAAGTTAAGGGTTTACTTATGTAATATCCCTGTGCATAATCACAATTGAATTGATTGATCATCTTAAGTGCCTCTTCACATTCAACACCTTCAGCTATAACATTCTTGTCAAGAATATGACCAAGATCAATAGCTGTTTTTATTATTTCCCTATCTTTATTATCTGTTAAAATATCCCTGACAAAACTACGATCTATTTTAATATTATTTATCTTTAAATTCTTTAAATAAGCCAGTGAAGAATATCCTGTACCAAAATCATCCATTGAAATTTTAAAACCCAGATCACTTAAATTATTTAATATATTTTTTTCCCTTGTTAATTCCTTCATAATATCTCGTTCAGTAAGTTCAAATTCAATATTTTCATAGTTATGATTATATTTTTTTAATAACTTTACGACATCAGTTATAAAACTATCATCCAGTAAATTTCTGGGAGCCAGATTAACTGCAATATTTATATTAATATCGTTATTTTTAAATTCAATTAAATCCTTAACTGCTCTTTCAATTACCCAGTAACTTAATTTATTTATTAAAGCAGTTTTTTCTACCTGGGGAATAAATTTGCCAGGTAACATAAGACCTTTTTTTTGATGCTGCCATCTTATTAAAGCTTCAGCACCTGTTATTTTTCTTTGTTTTAAGTCCAATTTTGGTTGATAATATAGAATAAAATCATTTTTTTGAATTGCATTTTTAACTTCTCCCAATATATATAAATTTTCTTTCTCATTTTTATCAGAAGTAACATCATAAAAACAATATTCCATACTGTTTTTTCTTGCCTTTTTCATGGCAATATAGGCATTTTCTATTACCTTGATTTCATCACTCGTACTTTCCGGATAATTGGCAATCCCAATATATGAATCCAGATATACCGGTATATCAATACAATCAAAAGGTTCTTCCAGTTTTTCTAACAATTTCTCTAAAATATTATATAATTTTTCTGTAGAAGTATTTTTTAAAAACAGAGCAAATTTATTATCATATACATTATATATTTGTATGTCATTATTAAAAAATATTTTTAAATCACTGTATATTTTCTTTAAAAATTTGTTTTTTTGCTGATGACCAATATTATTAATTATATCTGTATAATTACCGATATCAATCATAATAATTGAAAATGAATTAAGTTCTGTTGAATCAACCAACCATTCAATTTCATCAATTAATTTATATCTGTTGGGTAATTTTGTACCGGGATTATAAAAAGAAGATTGTTCCAGCTCTTCCAGTTGATAATGCACAAAATCAAAAGTAACTCCTGTTATTACACCAACAAACATAAACATTGCTGCCCTTATACCCCAGATAAATATATCAGGTAATACCCATAATCCAATTTCCATTGAAGCAAACGGAATAAAGGGTGCCAAAATAAAACCTGCCAGAAATGCAGCAATTATTCCTCCTCTGGTTCTAAAAATTATAGCCGCTATTATTACAGGTATATGAAAACCGTGAATGAAAACAAGGTCAGGATCACCAATATTATAAATTAAAAAACTAAAAATAGCAAATAATGTTAAAATAAATAAAACGCTGTATAATTGCAATTTAAGACCGGGATTCTGCCATTTTTTAACAGCCCATTTAACATATATTTTTAAATCCCTCATAAAATTTATTCCACCTCATATACTTCTGTTTTTTTCTGAGTATATTTCAAATTTATAATATCACATTATTTGTCAATTAACAAGAAAAAACAACAATTTGCGTTAAAAACCGGTCTGTTTTTTTGGAATTTTCTCATAATTTTAATTAAATAAAATGGCACGCCCGAGAGGATTCGAACCTCTGACCTACGGATTAGAAGTCCGTTGCTCTATCCAGACTGAGCTACAGGCGCACAAAGATTTGATGTTTATTTATTTTTAATCCTATGTTATTATAATAGAAAAAAAATTCTCTGTCAAGAAGATTTTCTGTTTTTTAAAAAATCACCCAGTAATCTATTAAATATCTCCGGTTTGACCAGATTTGAAGGATCAAGTCCATCCTTTATAATTTTAAATTCAGCATTTTGAAAACTATTTGCTATTTTTTTGTTTTTTTCTACCATAAAGTCCATTTTATCTCCAACCATAACTAATGCCGGTATTTTAATACTTTTTAGATTATTAAGAACATCTATCCTGTCAATAGCCTTTCTGGCCAGTACTAACTGATCATAATCTGCCTTTTTCGAAACCTCTTTGAAATATTCTGCTGCTTCTTCAGAGATATTTCGATATGTTAATGAAAAAAGATAGGAGCTAAACTCTTTTGGTAGATATTTGAAGGTTTTAAAACCAATTAATTGCGAAAAACCAAGTATCTTCTCATTAAATGTTTCTATTTCACCAAAACTATCACAAATTATGCATTTTTTTATTTTTTGTGGATATTCAGTTATATATTTTAAACTAATTACCCCTCCCATACTGACACCAAGAATGATAAATTTAGATATTTTCAGATCTGTTATCAGCTGGTCAATATCTCTGGTCCAATCCGTAAGCTCCAAATTATCAACCCGGGAACTGTTACCATGTCCTCGCATATCAGGGGTAATTACAAAATAACCTTCATCAGTAAGAAAATCAATCTGAGGAACAAACATCCTATGATCAGCACCTATACCATGAATTAAAATTATACAGGGATCATTTTTATCTCCATATGTTTTATAATATAGTTCTTTTCCATCTGATGTGTTAAAAATCATATTATCCTCCATTTACAATCTCTTTGTATTTATTCTGGCAAAATTTTTATACACAGTGGCTTCTTTAATACACTGTTTGACCTTTTTACCACATTTATTTTTATTTTTACTGCAATCTTTACAGAACCTTTCAAGTGTTACCTCTTTTCTGTCAGCCCTTCTGGGAGAATAATATTTAGCTGTATTCATACTTTTTCCTCCTTGTATTTGCTGAGGTTTTTATCTGAAAATCTTCCTTTATAACTACTTCTATATCAAAAATAATATTCCTGCTTTTTATTTTGTATTATTTTGTTTCACTGTTTGGGGTTAAATAAGAGGGCTATGAAAAAAGCAATAATTACAGAAGCACTTACTCCTGCACTTGCCACTTCTAAAACACCCTGTAACAGGCCAAGAAAACCATCTCTTCTTCCTTCCATTAATACTCCTCTTGTCAATATGTTTCCAAAACTGGATACAGGTACAGTAACCCCTGCTCCGGCCAGTTCAATTAAAGGCCTATACCATCCCAGACCTGTCAATATTGAACCAAGTACTACCAGACCTACCAGCAAATGAGCTGATTTATATTTTGTATTATCTAAAATTATTTGTCCCAGGCCACAAATTAAACCACCTATCAAAAATGCTGTAATATAATTACCCATTTTAAGCTCCCTCCGGAATTTTTTCTATTACAACTGCATGAGCAATTGCTGGAATTGATTCATTTTGTTTTATTATCAAAGGATTTAATAAAACACCGGTACCTATAATTAATGTTCTTGATAGATTACCTTTTTTTAATTCAGGTATTATTGATCCTGCCAGGACAGTTGCAGAAGCGGCACAGCCACTTCCTCCAGCACCATATTTTTGATTATCACCAAATATTAAACTACCACAATCCTGGTGTTTATCTTTGAGATTAATGTTTTTTTCCTGTAATAAAGTATTAAATATCTTAGATCCCACCCGGGCCAGATCTCCTGTCAGGATTAAATCATAATCCTGGGGTCCTCTATTTAAATCCTGAAAATGCTGAAGCAATGTATCAGCTGCCGCTGGAGCCATAGCAGCCCCCATACTACTGGGGTTTTTTGTACCCAGATCAATAACTTTTCCAAATGTGGAATGGGTGATCCAGGTATGACCTCCTTTCCAGCCCAGGATATAAGCACCTGCACCTGTTACTGTCCACTGTTTTTCAGGGGGATACTGGACACCGTATTCCAGTGGTTTCCGAAACTGTCTTTCCACTGTCTGATAATGACTGGAAGAATAACTCATAACACAATCAGCATAACCACCATCCATTAATAATGCAGAAAGGGCAAGCCCTTCAACCGCTGTTGAACAGGCACCATATATGCCCAGATAAGGTATATTGAAATCACGGGCTATATAATTGGAAGTAACCAGCTGATCAAGAAGATCTCCTCCAAGAATCATATCAATATCAGAGGAGTTAATTGATGCTTTGCCCATGGTCAGTTCAATTATATCTGCAACCATCTGTCGTTCCCCTTTTTCCCAGGTTTTCTGTCCATTTTTGGGGTCTTCCAGTACAAGATCAAATTTATCTGCAAGAGGCCCTTTCCCTTCCTCAGGACCAACAATACTGCCTGAAGATGCTATCTGTGGGGGATTATTAAAAAATAAGGTCTGTCCGGATAATTTTTTTGCCATATATTATCTCTCCTATAATAATATTTTTAAACTGCCCACAATAAATGAAGTAACCAATCCATAGGTTAATACAGGGCCAGCCACTTTAAACAAATTCGCTCCCAGACCAAGTATTAATCCATCCTGCTTATATTCCATTGCCGGGGAAACAATGGCATTAGCAAAACCGGTTATAGGTACAATAGAACCACCACCGGCAAACTGGGTGATCTCATCATAGACTCCCAGGCCAGTCAGCAGACCCCCTATGAAAATCAGGGTAATCACACTCAATGTTCCTGCATCATTTTGTGAATAATCAAGGTAAATATATAAATTCCAGAGCCCCTGGCCAATAAGACAGATTAAACCCCCAACAATATAGGCCTTAAAAAAATTAATCACTTTATTTTCATGGGGTTTATTCTCTTTTACTATTTTTTTATATTCACCCTTTGTTTTGTTTATATGTTTCATTTGCTTCATCCTTTCTATTTTAAAGAAACCTTCTTATATATTATGTTTAATTTTTATATAAAATATTAAAATCTCTCACAAATTTGTGAGAGATCTTTTTTGCTAATCTTTAATTTTATTTTTTATTTAAAAACTAAAATAACATATTAATAATTTTATTAATGATTTGTACCCTGCCAAAAGGTACAATAAAATAGTAGCCATCTACCAGTTTTTCTATCTGTTGAGCAAGTTCTAAAGCTATATCTATTCCAGTTTCTTCTGCCTTTTTTCTGCTCATATTTTTAGTAAATTTATTGACCTGTTTTTCAGGTATTTTAATACCCGGTACTTCATTATTTAAAAAGCGAGCATTGTTATAACTTACCAGAGGCATAATTCCTCCCAGAATATAAATATGTTCATAATCTGATATTTTTTTTAAAAATTGAACCGCTTTTTTTTCAAATACTGGTTGGGTAAGAAAAAAACTTGCTCCTTTTTCAATTTTTCTTTCCATTCTTTTAATTTCTTTCTCTGGATTGTGGGAATTTATATT
>PWOK01000148.1 GCA_003557445.1 Halanaerobiaceae bacterium | reverse complement strand
GGGATCTGTTTTATTAATGAATTATTTAGGCACAGTACAGGCAATAATAATTTCTTTTATGGTTATTATATCACTGGCACTGGTTTTATCAAAAACAAAAAAAGCTAAAATTATAACTGTTATTATTTTGATAATATTTTTTGCAGGAAATAATGGTATGGTTGATTTATATGAAAATAATTTTTCAGGATATAAAACCAGTCCACATGCTCAAATTTTTAACTATGGAGAGGAAATGGTATATACATCCTGGGATTTCTTTTCCCGGACAGATGTTGTAAGGATTGATAGTAATCCCTATCAAAAAATGATTGCTATGAATGGTGGTTCTTTATCCCGGATTATTAAATATCAGGAATATGAAGACCTGGAATATCTCAAAAGAAGGATTGGATATTTAGCACTGGAATTAAATCAACCTAATAATATAGCTATGATTGGACCTGGTGGTGGGGAAGAATTACTTTATGCTTTACTTGCGGGGGTTGAAGAAATTACTGCTATTGAAATTAACCAGGGTTCAGTTGAAGCACAAAAAGAAATGGCTGAATATACAGGAAATCTTTATAATTTACCTCAAATAAAAACTGTTATAGGAGATGGAAGAACCTATATACGTCAGACTGATAATAAATATGATCAAATATATTTATCTTTGGTTATGAATGATATTAGAGATAGTATGCCTAATGCCCTTTCTGAAAATTTCATTTATACTAAAGAAGCACTGGCTGATTATATTAGCAATTTAAATGCCGGGGGTCAGATAAGTTATTTACTTCATTCACAAGATGATTTCTTGAAAATGCTATTTACTGTAATTGAGCACTTTAAGGAACAGGGATTTGATTATGATGATATATCCAATAAAATTATAGCAGCTGTACAACCTCAAAGCTTTATCCATAATTCTGACCATCTAATGTATCCCTTATTAATGATAATGCCGGATACATTTAATAATTCTAAAATAAAAAAAGCAGATAAATTAATAAGGGATAATGGACTTATTCCTTTACATTTATCTGGAAAAGCCAATATAAATGTTCTCGATCAATTGATTAATAGTAATTTAACTTTAGAAGAAGCAATGAAAGAAATACCTCTTAATGTTTCTCCAGCAACTGATAATAAACCATTTTTCTATAATTTTAATCAGGGGATACCTTTAAGTATATTTTTGTTGCTGGTTACAGGTTTTATTTTATTATTTTTCTTTTTCTTTCTGGGATTTTTTAAATTAAATAATAAAAGGTTTTTTAGTTATTTTTCACTGTTTACTTTAATTGGTTCCGGGTTTATGATTCTGGAAATTGCTTTAATGCAGAAATTTACCTTATTTTTAGAACATCCTACTATTTCTCTGGTTACTATTCTGATGGTTTTATTGGTTGGAGCCGGTGTGGGTAGTTTAACTCAGTCTACAACAAATATTTTTAATGGGAGAAATCCCTTGATATATATAGCAGGATTAAGTTTAATTAATATATTTATTATTGATTGGATATCAATATGGGCCTTTTCTTTTGATTTATGGTTAAAAATAATGATTGTTATACTTTTGCTTTTACCTCTGGGTTTTTTAATGGGGGTGCCTTTTCCAATGGCATTAAATAGTTTAAGAAAAAAAGGTCAGCATGAATTAATTCCTTATTATTGGGGAGTTGATAGTATGGGTGCAATTATTGGTGGAGTGTTTTCTCTTGTACTGGCTTTAATGTATGGTTTTAATGTTACCTTAATATTTGGGATTTTAATATATTTAACTGGAGCAGTATTTTTTAAATTATCTGTGTTAACTTAAATAATAAATAAGAAAGGATGTGTTAAGATGCATTGTTTACTATTTGATAATTATATGTATCATGGATGGGGAGGGATTATAATGATGATTCTCTTCTGGGCTTTACTCATAGTTGGTATAATTTGGATAGTACAAAATGTAAAATCCAATCAAAATAACAATAATAATAATAATAATAAAGAAGCAGAACAGATAGCCCGTCGCCGGTATGCAAATGGTGAAATAGAGAAAGAAGAATTAGAAAGAATCTTAGAAAATCTCCGTAAAAACTAGAGGGTTCGTAAGTTATTCTGTATAGGGGTAGGCTTTAATAAAAATTAAAAGGAGATAAGATTATGAGTAAAAACAAAAATTCTCATTCCGGTCATGGCTGGATGATGTTAGTTTGCTGTATAGTAATGTTTGCTGGGTTTTTCTTTTTACATGGTTCTGGTGGAAATTGGGGCTGGTTAATAATTGTTTTGTGTCCATTAATGCATTTATTTATGATGAAAGGTATGAGTCATGACTCTGATTCTCATCATCATGAAAAAGACAATGAAAAAAAATAATATCTCAAAAAATATACACCTGATTGGAGGATTTGATGAATAATATATTATCAATAAATATATATGGAATATTTGTAGCTTTAGGCGTAATAACAGGTTTTTACGTGGTTTATTTAGAAGGGAAAAGAAAAAAATTAAATATTGATCATCTTTACAATATAGCAATCGGTGGTGTTGTTGCCGGTATTATAGGTGCCAGGCTTTTTTATGTTCTGGTATTTAATCCAGGGTTTTTCATAGAAAATCCTGTCCGGATATTGATGATTCATCAGGGAGGATTATCTATTCAGGGTGGACTTATGGGAGCAGTTATTTTTTCTATAATATATATAAAGTATCAGCATCTTCCTTTCTGGAAAATTGCTGATACTTTTGCCCCGGGACTAATTTTGGGTAAAGCTGTAGGTAGAATAGGTTGTGATGTTTTTGGTATACCAATGAGTCAGACCTGGTTCTGGGGTGTTGAAATAGGGGAGCAAATTTTACATCCTGCCCAGATATATGAATCCTTGCTTAATTATGTATTATTACTTTTATTATGGAATTATAGAGATAAAATCAAATTTAATGGTCAACTATTTGCTTATTATATTTTAGGTTATTCATTTAACCGTGGTTTTGTAGAATTTTTTAGAGAAAACCCACTGGTTACCGGTCAATTTACAGTAGCACATCTTACTGCATTAATTTATGCTTTAATAGCAATTTTAATTTTAGTATATTTAAAGCAAAGTAATTATAAAAAAGCTGCCCAAATTAGTTTTGCCAACAATAAAAAAAGAGATAGTTTGTTAATTGTAATCTTAATGTTTATTTCTACATTTATATTTTATTTAATCTATTAATTTTATATACCTATCAGGAGGTTTGATTATAAAAATGAAAAAGATTATTAATGAATATTATAAAAATATATTTTTAGAAAAAGTAGAAAATATAAATACTTATTTTCAGGCCGCCAGTATATCAAAAAGAATCTTATGAAGTAAAATTAAATAATGAAAAAACATTTTATCAAAGAAATGGTAATTTTATTG
This sequence comes from Halanaerobiaceae bacterium, assembly GCA_003557445.1. The sequence continues at coordinate 2,481 of PWOK01000148.1, read as the reverse complement.
GTTTTCTTTCAGCAGTTATCTTAGTTTTACTTTTAATTATAGAATTTTTCATATTTCCTTCATATTTGTCTGTTATTATTTAAACAGACAGGAAAGGAGGTGATATGGTGAAAACAAAAATTATAGTAATTACTTTGACTTTAATTCTGGTTTTTGCTATGGGAACCTTTGTATTAGCTGGAGTTAATAATCAAAATACAAATGAAGAAGTAAATACTAATACTGAATATTCCCTGAATACAGAATGTAATGAAGAATGTGATGGAGAACAGGTTCAAAGAAGGATAATGAGACATGTTAATCGGTCATTGCAATTAGAAGAAGGAGATAGAGGAGATATGGTTCAACGTCAAAAACAATCCAGGAGATTTAGATTTGGATCTTAATTTAAATATAAGTATAAATACAATAAGGGGATAGGTAAAAAACCTGTCTCCTTTCTTTTGGAATATATGATATAATATAATAAAAAAAGAAGATAATTAAGGAGGCAAGTTCTTGAAACCCATTAAAATACTGGTTGCTGAAGATGAGGCCCATATGAGAAAAGTTGTCCAGGCCTATTTAAAAAAAGAAGGTTTTTTAACCAGAGGTGTTGAAAATGGCAAAAAAGTACTGGAGATACTGGAAAAATTTGAAGCTGACCTGCTTGTACTTGATTTAATGCTTCCTGGATTAAGAGGAGAAGAAATTTGCCGCCGTTTAAGACAGTACTCAGATCTACCGGTATTAATGTTAACAGCCAGAGGCAGACCTCAGGATAGAATCAAAGGTTTTAATCTGGGTGCTGATGATTATCTTGTTAAACCATTTCATCCAGAAGAATTAATAGTTCGCATTAAAGCAATATTAAGAAGAAGTAAGGATATATCCAGCAGATCAGAAAAAATATTTCTAAAAAAAGGTAAACTGAAAATAGATTTTGAGGCTATGGCTGTTAAAGCTGAAGGAAAGAAAATAGATTTAACTCACACAGAATTTAAAATATTAAAAACTTTAATAGAACATGCTGGACAGGTTCTTTCAAGGGAACAAATACTAAATAAAACACTGGGCTGGGATTATGATGGTTTTGATCGTACAATTGATGTCCATATTAAAAATATACGCAGAAAATTATCATTTAAAAAAGATGAATATATTAAAACAGTTTATGGAGCAGGATATAAGTTTGTAGGTGATATAGATGAGTAAAATAGGTTATAAGTTATTTGCTGTCATTTTAATTATGTCTATTACAGGTTTAATAATTACTTCTTATTTAGTTAATTCCCGGGTGGAACATCATTTTCAGGAATATATTAATCAGGAAAAAATGGAGGAGATAGAGGGATTAATACCTGTACTTGAGGAATTATATGAGGAAGAAACAAACTGGGAAATGAGCAGAAATTTTTTAAACAGATATTTTTTTAATGAACAAATAGTAATATATTATATTTCCAGTGATGGGGGTTTAATCTATACAAATGAGGATACACCTGGTCATGGAAGGAGAAAAGAAAGTTTTTCTTTTGAGAGAGCAAATAAATATCCGGTATATAATCAGGAAAATAAAATGATTGCCAGTATATACTGGGATTTTCCCGGACAACAGAGGGGTAGATCAGTACAGGAAACACGTTTTCTTGATAATGTTAATGATACTGTTTTTTTTGTAGCTGGCATTATGATTTTATTATCAGCTATAATCAGTTATTTACTTTCAAGGTATTTAACCCTCCCTATTTTAAAAATGAATAAAATGACTTCTGCCGTTGCCAGGGGTGATTTTAATCAAAGTGTTGAAGTGAGAGGTAATGATGAATTAACCGGGCTGGGAAAATCACTAAATCGTATGACAGAAAGATTAAAATATTTAGAAAAGGTGAGAGAAGAATCAACAGGAGATCTTGTTCATGAACTTAAAACACCACTGGCGATAATTTCTAATTATTTATCAGCAATTGAAGATGGTGTTTTTGAACCAGACCGGGTTATTATCAATGAAATGAAGGAAGAACTGGATAGACTCAAAAAGCTGGTGGGAAGTCTGGAACAATTTACTGATACAGAACAAAAAATATATCATATGGACAAAAAAGAAATAAATCTTAAAGATATTATTGATCAGGTCCTTAAATCTTTTCCAAAAAAAGCTGAAGAGAAAAAAATAAATATAAAAATAAAGTCTGAACAAAAAGAATATATTATAAAAGGAGACCCTGAGGGATTAAGAACTATTTTTAATAATTTAATATCTAATGCTATTAAATATTCTAAAGTCAGAGGAGAAATTGAAATTATATTAAATAAAGATAAAAAAAATTATATTATTAAAGTAAAAGATAATGGTATCGGTATTCCTGATAAAGATATTCCTTTTATTTTTGAAAGGTTTTATAGAACAGATAAATCCCGTTCCACTAAAACTGGAGGAACAGGGCTGGGACTGGCAATAACTCGCAAATTAGTTGAAGCTCATGGAGGTGAAATAACAGT